>CAYJQG010000053.1:0-1564 GCA_964372325.1 uncultured Candidatus Saccharibacteria bacterium | reverse complement strand
ACTCAATATCAAGCTACAGTAAAGCTCCCGGGGTCTTTTCGTCTAACCACAGGTATCCGGCATCTTCACCGGAATTGTATTTTCACCGAGCACTTCGTTGAGACAGTCCCCCAGTCGTTACGCCTTTCGTGCGCTTCGGAACTTACCCGAAAAGGAATTGCGCTCTTCACGTTATCACCCGCCTAAGTTTTGCGGAGCAAAATTTTGGCGGGATCCTCCATGTCGCCATGGAGATCGGACTATATCTTCCGAAGCACTCAACGTTTTGAGTGCTCGGTCTGACGTATAGTCTCTGAGGATTCAAGATACTGGGATGGTTTTTTACGATTCATGTGCTCAACAATTTTTGCAATTATTCTCATCCCTTTTTGAGAGAGGTGGATTTTTTGCTCCATCATTGAGATGATTTTCACGAATCGCTCAAAGTCATCTCGTTTCGCGGTGCGTAGAGGATACTTCTGAAAGAAAGGAATGACCTTCTCACGAATATCCTTCGTCGATCGAATACAGTAACGGTATAGCGGTTCACGATGATTATCGTAACGCTTGTTGATAAAAATTTTACCGCACCCAAAAAACCTTTGCAGTTCTTCGAGCGCGAATAAGCTTTTTTCACCTTGCGTAACGACAAACTCGGGAAACACTTGCCATCCGTTCTTCAGTATTCTATTCCGAAAGACTCCGACAGAGAAACATCCTTCTCCATCAACGAATCCTACTACCCAGCCGAGATAATAATCTTGCCTTTCCTGCTGATTGTCTGCACTGGATGCATTTTCACTTGGCATACTTAAGGTTAAGTATACCTTAGTAGCACCAGATACTCCAGAGTTTCCAGCATATAGTCCCGACGCTTCATCTCTATGATTGTGATAAAGAAGTCGGGATCCCGATCTTACACCATAAAATTTTAAATAGTGCGTCGGGATCAGATTTTATTAAAGCAGCGCCACCTACTTTAAGACAGTTATAGTTACTGCCGACATTGACGAGGGCTTAAACTCGAGAGCCGCTACGCGGCCTCGGGAACCCACAACTTATAACATACAACTTACAACAAGATAAAAGTTGTTAGCTGATTGTTGTCTGTTGTTAGTTACCGTGGTCGCGCAGCGACAACGGGCTTTAACCTTCTCGCATTGGTCAGGCGTCACCCCCCATACGTCCTCTTTGAGAGTTAGCGGGGAGCTGTGTTTTTGGTAAACAGTCGCCAGGGGTACTTTTGTTGCAGCCCCGATTGCTCGGGGCAAGGATTATCGCGAACTTACTCCTGCTTTTTTGCCGAGTTCCTTAACGAAGTCTAACTCGTTCGCCTTGGTCTTCTCGACCTACCCACCTGTGTCGGTTTGCGGTACGGTTGCCCTATACATAATCTTAGACGGTTTTCTTGGAGGCCTGCTTTGTTGCATTTCTCAAGTCTTGCGACAAGAAATTTTCATGACATTCGCATAGTGCCCATTAAAAGGCTTGAGCGCGGATTTGCCTACGCTCTACACTTATGCAGAAAACGTCAAATCCATAATGCTCGCATGAAACTAAACCTCGTCACGCCATCGAAATATAA
>CAYJQG010000052.1:0-1770 GCA_964372325.1 uncultured Candidatus Saccharibacteria bacterium | reverse complement strand
AGAGGAACTATTGTTGAAGAACCGCCAGTGTCTTCTGACGCACATCTAGTTTTTCAAGCGCTATACGGCAACAAGGCAGATGTTAGAGATTTGGCGGCCAGAGCCCTTGGAGTTGACCCTCAAATTCTTATAGTTACAAACTCAGCGGTCTCTTATGTTGTCGCCTCCGTGCAAAAAATTGCTGAAGATCACTAAAACAGAAAAAATTAGGACCTCAAACAATTGGGGTCTATTTTCTTTCTATAACTTTCCTAGAATATTTAAATATCGCGTTAGCGTCTATTTTGTATAATCTTATTAATTCATCCGGCTCGCCAGATTGACCAAACTCATCCCTTATTCCAACAAACTCAATCGGCACCGGATAATTTTGGGCCAAAATTTCCGCCACAGCACTCCCCATGCCACCGGCAATTTGGTGCTCCTCAACCGTAACCACGGCGCCACATTTTTTAGCTACCATCACGACTCCCTCAACATCAATAGGTTTTATGGTGTGAAGATTTAACACAATAGATTCAATCCCCTCTTGTTTAAGCATTTTAGCGGCCAAAAGAGAGTTGTAAACAACAGAACCACAAGCAATAATTACCACTTCCGGTTTTTTGCCCTCATACAATAAATTAGCTCTACCAATTTCGAAGATTGAATCTTCCGTAGTTATTATTGGTGTTTTGTTTCTAGCCAATCTAATATATGTTGGCTTATCTGTCTTCGCAGCGGCTATCGTCGCCTTTTTTGCCTCAATAACATCACAAGGAGCAATAATCTCCATTCGCGGAATGACCCGCGTAATCGCAATATCCTCCACGGCTTGATGCGTACCGCCATCTGGTCCAACAGAAATGCCCGCGTGAGAACCAGCGATTTTGACCGGCCTATCGTTGTAGCAAATTGTTGTTCGTATTTGCTCCCAATTTCTACCTGGAGAAAACATCGCGTAAGACGTTATGAAAGGTATCTTACCCATGGCCGCCATACCTGATGCCACGGAGGCAAGATTCTGTTCAGCTACGCCAAGCTCAACAAACCTTTCCGGAAATTTTTTAACAAAAGCCTCCGCCCGCGCGGATTCAACTAGATCGGCGCACAAAACCACCACCCTTTCATCGCTCTCTCCAGCCAAAAGCAATCCATTTCCGAAACCATCCCTTATAGCCGCCCGCTCCACGTTTTTGTCAAAAAGTTTTGGATTTAATTTTTGATTTTCAGATATCATAGTTAGTTTTCCATTACTTTTTTCGCAGCCACCTTTAATTCCTTCAAGGCAATTTCTGCCTGTTCTTGATTCGGTGGGATCCCGTGCCACTCAAAACGCCTTTCCATAAATGAAACTCCTTTCCCGGGAATATTGTGAGACAATATAATTGTCGGTTTTTCAAAAATAGATTTGGCCTCTAAAACAGCCGAGACAATTTCGTTGAAATCATGTCCGTTTATTTCCAACACGTGCCAATTGAACGACCTAAACTTGTCAGCCAGCGGTTCAAGGGGCATGACATTTTCGGTAAAACCGTCTATTTGGATATTGTTTCTATCAATTATCGCAATCAGGTTATTTAATTTTTCCTTGCCGGCAATCATGGCCGCTTCCCACGACTGCCCAGCGTCAAGCTCGCCATCGCTCATCAAACAATAAATATATTTTTTTTCCGTAGATTTTGGAGCGTGGGAATCCATTCTGTCCGCCAAGGCCATGCCAACGGCCTGGGACAATCCCGAACCGAGAGGGCCAGAACTATTTTCTAAAAATGGCAACCATTCACGATG
>CAYJQG010000051.1:0-2477 GCA_964372325.1 uncultured Candidatus Saccharibacteria bacterium | reverse complement strand
ATACTAGAATTAAAGAAGTTCGCGGGGTTGTATAAAAAGTCGTTGGATTATTTTAGGTAATTATATTATAATAAAATAATCTAAGAAAGTACGCGCCGTCCCCCACCCAAAAATAATTTCACCAGCCATAAATTCAGATAAAAAATTGCGATTACGCTCGAAACAGCTCTTCAAGTAAATTAGGCAACTTGTGGCTCTTCTTTCGCACACGAGCTTTCTTCGTAGTTAAAGGGGTCAGGTACCTTTGATTTTTGTTTATATAAATTGTTTATCTTTTTTAATTTAAAGGTACCTGACCCCTATATCCGGCAACTGACGGAGAAAAGAAATCCCCGCGGCAGATTGAGGAAGAGGCAAAAAGGTTGGGGTCTTGCCAATTAAGCTTTTATATGTATTATTGGGTGAAATACCAATATTACATTATTATGAATAAGATACATAAAAGACATTACTTGGGGCTATTTTCAAGGAGTTTCCCCAGAAGTCAGCAAAGATACGCCAAGAAGTGGAGAGTTTTGTTTTTTCCGCTTCTTGCGACTGGCATTGTACTGGCTGTGGTTTTGTCATTGGCGGCCTTCGGGCCGATTTCAGTTTTGGCAGATTCAATGACATTTACCGCCACCAAAGACGCTTGGGTTGACCAAAAAGATACCGACAAAAACCACGGCGATGAAAACGAACTAAAGGTTAAATCTAAAGATACCAGCGACAACAGGCGGTCACTGGTTGCTTTTGATTTGTCTTCTTTGCCGAGTAATGCAGTTATTACTTCCGCCACCCTGAAACTTTTTATGAAGGACGCTCCTTCAAATTCACGAAGTTATGGAGTTTATAGAGTATTAACGAATTGGGTTGAGGGGAATGGAGGAACAGACAATAACCCCCTCAACGAAGTGCGCTGGAATAACAAACCAGCTATTGAAAACAGCGCAACGAGCGCGACATCAACGGGGACGACGAATAACGTTTATCTTTCTTTGGATGTCACCAGCGATGTCGTTGGTTTTCATTCCGGATCTTTTAATAATTTCGGCTGGACGGTCAGAGACCAAAACGAGAATGATTCCACCTCAAGAGAAGCGAAATTCAGATCGCGTGAGCATAACACCAACAGTGAGCGTCCGAAACTCGAAATTCAGTATACCGTGCCCACCGGCTCGATTTCCGGTCTGAAGTTCAACGACCTGAACGGCAATGGTTTGCGTGATGAAGGCGAGCCGGGACTTGCGGACTGGATTATCGAATTAAGCGGTGCGGCAGCAAGTTCTGCCACAACCGACGCTTCTGGAAACTACTCATTCAACAATCTTGCCGACGGCGTATATACCGTTTGTGAAGTATTGCAAAGCGGCTGGACGCAAACTGGCCCACCGAGCGGCCCTTCCTGTGAAAATGGATCCAAAGGACGGACCGTTACCGTCGCAAACGGCAACGCTGCTTCAGGAAACGATTTTGCCAATGTTCATTACGCATATCTCGTTGTCGTTAAAAAAACAAACGATGTCTCCAGCGACACGCAAGCATTCAACTTCACGCTGAATCAAAACGGATCGACAATCGGGGAAACATCTCTTTTGAATGGGGAAGACCATACATTCGGCAGTCTTTTGTCCGGGATATATACGATTAGCGAAAGCGTTCCGTCTGGCTGGGATCTTACGGACATTTCCTGCGAATACGATGGTGAGTCGGTAGGAGAGTCTGCTCCGCCCAACGGCGAGACGGTGAGCGTTGACGCTGGCGATACGGTAACATGTACCTTTACCAACACGAAACGAGCATCATTTACTCTTGAAAAAATATCGGATCCGGACGGTGGAAGCTTTCAGTTTGATTTAACAGGCCCGACGCAAGCAGATATTCCGGCTTCGCATACTTTTATTTCGAGTGGCACATGGGATTTGAGCAATCTTTTTCATGGCCTTTACTCGCTTTTTGAAACTATTCTCTCGCCAGAAGATTGGACGGGCTCGCAGGCAATCGCCTGTAACGGTAATGGTGACAATGACCCATCCGGTTCGGTCGCAGATATCTTCGAACTGACTCTCAATCCAGGCGAAGATATGAGTTGCACTGTCAATAATACGCAGGATGCTCTTATCACCGGCAAGAAATTTGAAGACGTCAATGCGGACGGCATTGCGGGAGCAGATCAGGGTATTGCGGGTTGGACTGTTACTGCCACACGCCAAGATGATCCCGAAACCGAAGATGTTGAGGAAAGTGATAGTTATGAGGCAGCAACAAACGAAGAAGGTAGCTACATCCTGCGAGTACAACCTGGCATATACCACGTCTGCGAAACATTAGAGGGCGACTGGACACAGTCCTACCCGACCACAAACACAGAAAACGCGGTTTCGTGCGGCGATGAATATGGGTACGAATTGAGGGTTGTGGCGGGAGACAACAAAAACGGCAATGACTTCGGCAATTATCTGTGGGGCTCTATATCCGGATATAAGTGGGAAGATTTG
>CAYJQG010000050.1:0-2488 GCA_964372325.1 uncultured Candidatus Saccharibacteria bacterium | reverse complement strand
ACTAAAAATATAGTAAACCAAAATGGTATATTCCACAATCGCTTATACCATGCTAGTATATCTATGTCTAAGAAATACCAACCCAAATACCAAAAACTTGTTCAAAAGCTCCGCTTTGCTCGCCAAGAAGCGAAATTGACACAGGTGGAAGTTGGCAAGAAGCTGAGAAAACCGCAGGCGTATATTTCAAAGATTGAACGAGGCGAGCGCGGCGTAGATGCGCTAGAATTAGCAGAGTTAGCGAAAATCTACGACAAATCGTTGGACTATTTCACAAAATGAATATATTAACCACAAAACTAGTACTTATAATCTTGGGAGGTATTATTTTGATCTCCGGAGGGGTCTTTGCATGGAAGTCTCTTGATTTGGATTTGCCACAAATTACAAAAACGCAAAAGGTGCTATCAAATACTGAAATTGTTGCGGCGGTAAAACCCGCGACAGTTTACATCGAAACAACTGAAGGTGTTGGTAGCGGAATGATAATTGACGCAGATGGTTATATTTTAACTAACGCCCATGTTGTCGTGGGCGTTTCTACTGCAAAAATAAAATTGTCTGACGGACAGCTATACTCTGCCGAAGTGAAGGGGCGGGACGAAATTATTGATATCGCGATTTTGAAAATCAGCGGAGAAAATTTTCCTTTCGTAAAATTCGGAGATTCTGATGTAATCGCTCAAGGCAATAATGTCTTTACGCTTGGGTATCCGTTTGGTTTGGAGGGAGATGTGAGCTTCAAGGAGGGAACTATTTCAAGGCGCATTAGCGACGGAGATGCAACTTTTCTAGAAACTTCTGCCGAAATACATCCGGGCAATAGTGGCGGCCCCCTCGTCAATCATTTCGGCGAAGTTGTCGGTGTTAATTCGGCAGGTTTCGGCGAATCTATCGAGGGAGTTACGATTGGAGAAACAATAAAACTGGCGATACCAATAAATGTTGTGAAGGGTTTAATTCCCGATTTAAAAAACGGGCGGGAAATTCTTGTTAAAGCGAAACCAAAACCGGCAGCGTCTCAACAAAAGCCCTCACAGCCGTCAGCTCCGCAGCAAAATATCTCACGGATTACTTCGCAAATAATTGAATTTGAGGAAATCCTTGAGGGTAAAATTGTTAATGCGGATATCAGCTGTACCGCTTTTGTTACATGGAATAATCTCAATGTTGTTGATCCGAGTCTTCTACCTCAAGCATTGCCTGGCGGAAAGGAAAAGTGGGAGAAAATGTGTATGGATGCTTATGCGCCATTGATTTTTTTAAGAAACAAAATGGTAGCTGAACCAGAGCTTCAGAATTTGCGTAGGATTCTAACTGCATATATTGATTCTGTTCAAGCATTGGCTATGTATGCTTTGGATGGCGGATATTCGGCACAAGTTATTGATAAACACTCCAAGGAGTTCGATCTTTTTAGATTGGAAGCCAGGGAAGAGGTGCTAAGATTACAACGTAAGTACAATGTTAAGCCGCAATATATCGTTCAATGACAAGGACAATACAACTAACAGTCTCTGATCGCCAAAAAATAATTGATTTTGTAGATTTGGTTGGTCGTATCCGAGCGAGACCATTTATGGCCGAGTTCCAGAAAAATAATCTGTTTGATATCATTCATTCGCGACCAAATCCACAAAAACCGGACGAGGAATTGCTTCGATCATTCATCCTTGATGTCCGGAAACTTTACATGGAAAGTGAGCCGACCAGTTTCAAGAAAATGTTCTCTGTTTTTATGCAATATGTTAGACCGGATGAAAAAATAGAATTGCAAAAATGCCAAAAAGATTACGAGGAAAATTTAGCAATCAGTTTTCCAGCTGGTATTCCGGTAAAGGAAAGCAAGACGATTAAAAATATTCTCGATGATTGGTTTTATGGGCATTATCTCCATGAGGACGAAAAGAAGAAAAACACTCTTTCTAATCTCGGTAGAGCAGGGGATTTTTACAAATGGATTTTCGTGGACAACTTAGGCGGATTTGTTTTTGGGTTCGCTTTTTCGCTGGAAGACCTTGCTAAAAGATTGTTGAGCAGAGAGGGAGCAATCCCCGTCGTTTTATAATATCTCCTCAAAACGGCGGGGATTTGTGCGCGCACAGGGCGGGTTGGGCAAGCACATAAACAAAAACTCCGGCTCAATGCCGGATTCAATCAAAGTCTTCTATGAATCGGAGTTTTTGGGCGGGTACATCTGTTAATCTCCTTGCCGTCTTCAACGCAGGATCCAGCTCATTCCCGAATGGCTGGCAGAGAAAACCTAGGAACCGTTCAGCATGATTTTGCCAATCCCAGTAAGCGAGTTGCCTCGCACGAACGCAGTGGGTCACCGTAGTTGTGGCGCTACTTCAGGGCTACCGCTCGCGCGGTCAGCCTACTAACTACATTATAGCACGATTGAGGAATCAATAAAAGCCTCGGACCGCCGCGAAGATGGAGAAATGAGCAATTAAAAGTGTTATATTGAACGTACTCATTTCGGAGG
>CAYJQG010000049.1:0-2545 GCA_964372325.1 uncultured Candidatus Saccharibacteria bacterium | reverse complement strand
GAGCAACAATTGTCGTTATCTACATTAGAGTCCAGAGTATGGTGCGGTTATACAGGCACTTGACAAAGATTTGCAGGTTTGCTAGAGTAATTGCTGGCTCATGGATGGTTCTTCAGGCTCAAGTGGGGAGGTACCTCAGATGGCCGACCAGCAGCAGTCCAAGAAGGGCTGCAACAAGACGCGGCATACTTCGAAGTATAAGGCATACGGCTCTTCGGGTCGGCTGGAGCGCGCGAAGCTCCGTCGCATTCTGAAGAGCTCTGGCCCGAAGGCTGCCGCGCTTTGGGTCGATCGACCCGGCGATTCGGCTGGCCGACGTTCTACTCTTCGCGCGCTTTCGCGTGGGGAAACCAAGATCGCCCTTCTTGCGAAGGCGGCCCTCAACTCCAAGTAGTAGTTTTTCCGTCCAACCTTGCCCCGGTGGTGGGTGGCGTGCGTCTGTGTAACGCATTGTCACTCGCCCCGGGGCATCTTTATTTAAAAATGAAAAATTAAAAAGGAAAAATGTTTGTACCCGCTCCGCGGGATTTTTTGTTTTTAATTTTTTGTAAAAACTCGAATAACGTACGATCGTATGTTATTCGAGTTTTTACATCACGTTTTTTATTGTTCATTGACTTTTTAAAGACTCTTAGCCCGAGCTCGCGCTCGGTGTTTTTTATTGTTGGTGCTCATGGTACATTAAAATCATGCTTTATAGTATTACTGGAACGGTTGTGGTGAAGCGCGATACGTTATTGGTGCTTGATGTTTCTGGCGTTGCATTTAAGTTGTTTGTTGGGAAACATGCACTAGCCCAGTTTCCCGACGTTGGTAGTGTGGCAACCGCGTTTTGTTTTTTGTATGTTCGCGAAGATGCGCTTGATCTTTATGGTTTTTCGAGCGCAAAGGAGCTCGAGCTTTTTGAGCGTCTCTTGGGGGTTTCGGGCGTTGGTCCTAAAACGGGTATTGGACTTTTGGCGGTTGCGCCATGTGACCAACTTGTTGCTGCAATCAACGAGGGTCGCACTGAACTTTTAACTCGTGTATCGGGCGTCGGTAGAAAAACTGCCGAACGTGTTGTGCTTGAACTTAAAGGGAAATTGTCGTTGACTGCATCGCCTCAGCTCCTTACGCTTATGGAGTCTGACGTCGAACTCGAAGAAACACTTACGAACCTTGGTTATAGTAGGGCACAAGCGAGGGTCACAGTTTCAAAGATTGACCCTAAGGTTACGGGGTTTAAGGAGCGATTAAAAGAAGCGCTTCGGAAAACGAAGTAGTTTTTACACCTCAGTTTATGCTTGAGATGTTTAAAAATATTTATCACTATTTTCTCTCCTATCTCGGTAGTATTTTTTATCGTCATCCTTCGAGAGCGCTTATTGTTGTTGGTGTGACGGGTACAAAAGGTAAGTCAACGACGCTTGAAATTATCAACGCCATACTCGAGGCGGCGGGGGAGAAGACGGCGTTATTGTCTTCGGTGCGGATGAAAGTAGGAGAAACTTCTGAAAAAAATATGACCTGCACGAGTATGCCCGGGCGTTTTTTTATTCAGCGATTTTTACGGCGAGCAGTGAACGCTGGTTGTCGTTACGCGTTACTTGAAGTAACATCGCAGGGGGTCTTACAGCATCGTCATCGATTTATCGATTTTGATTCTGCTCTTGTTACGAATTTGCATGCTGAGCACATTGAATCTCATGGCGGGTTTGCTGCATATCGTAACGCGAAGTGTAAATTTTTTAGCGATCTTCGATTTTCTACAAAACCTCAGAAATATTTTTTTATTAACCAATCGATGCGCCTTGAAGATCGGAAATGTTTTGAAACCGCTCTTCGCGGAATTGGGAGCGTCGTTTTTTACAGCCGCGCGGAATTTCTCAATATTTTTTCTCAAGGATCCCTTTCGCCATTTCTTCAATTTGATACGAATATCGAAAATGCTGCAGCGGCGACGGCGTTTGCGTTGCATTGTGGTATTTCTCGCGATAGTATTTTTCACGTGCTCGCCCAGTTTCCTGGCGTCCCGGGCCGGATGGAGTATGTGCAGGTTTTCCCGTTTGCTGTTGTTATCGATTATGCGCATACTTCAGTGTCACTTGAGGCGGCCTATCGTGCAGTAAAACCTTTACGCGGTAAACTTATTGCAGTTTTGGGCGCAGCTGGCGGTGGGCGCGATGTGGCAAAGCGTAAAGAATTCGGGCGTATTGCCGCAGAGTATTGTAATGAAATTGTTTTGACTAACGAAGATCCATACGACGAGTTTCCGGGTACGATTATTAAAAATATCGAGGAGGGGTTTTGTGGTGGCCCGTCCGTGCACTACGAGATTGTTCTCGATCGTAAAGATGCAATTGCAAAAGCTATTGGCATTGCGAGCCCAGGCGATGTTGTGATTATGACTGGGAAGGGGAGCGAGTCGTGGATGCACGTGGCGCATGGAAAGAAGATTGCGTGGGACGAGAGGGCGGTGGTGGAAGAGGTGCTACGAAGAATGGCTTCCTAGAACGGATATCGTACTCACGAAAACAGAATAATTTTTTTCGTTCGAACAGCGGGC
>CAYJQG010000048.1:0-2657 GCA_964372325.1 uncultured Candidatus Saccharibacteria bacterium | reverse complement strand
CATCGAGCGACAAACTAAAATCCTTAACGGCTTCAATCCGCTTGCCGTCATTAGAGTATGTCTTGGAGATGTTAGTTATTTTAAGCATGATGTCGGATTTTAGGAGCCCATGGGAAAAACATTTTATAAAGCAATTTGAAAATCAGATCAATAGTCAATCCCAAGATTCCGACAATAATAATTGCACCAATTACATTTCCAGTTTGAAGCAATCGTTGTGATTGAATAATTACGAAGCCGATACCGGATGTTGAGCCGACAATTTCTGCAATAAGCAGACCCGCCCACGCCCAACCCATAGATACTCGCAAATCGTCAAAAATCCTTGGTTTAGAATACGGATATACAACTTTCGTAAGTACATCCCAACGACTAGCACCGAGCGTTCGCGCCGAATCAATAATATCTCTTGGCGTGAGAGAAACAGAATTTGATACCATCAAAACAAGTTGAAAGAAAACACTGACACCAATGACGACAATTTTTTCAAGTTCTCCTATCCCAAACCACAAAATAAAAAGTGGGATAAAAGCAGGAATAGGCGTATAGCGTATAAAATCCACGACAGGTTCAATCAGTGCTTCGGCACGACGATTCAGTCCAATTAAAATTCCCAGTGGTACAGCAAGAATGGCCGCGACTCCAAAACCAATAAGAATACGAAATAAACTTATACCAATATCGCTAATAAAATTTCCTTGCGAAAAGAGTCTACTTATCGCTTCAAAAACTGCTAACGGGGACGGCAAGAAAAAATCTGCAATCAATCCGAAAGATGTAACAAACCACCAAACACCGAGTACGATGAGAAAAGATAGAAACGCTAGAGCGATATATTCAGACGCATGTTTATTCATGTAGTGATTGTAATAAAGATTGATCTATCGCCCGAATCATATCTGGCCGTGCTTTGATTTGTCCGGTTTTCAAAAATATATTCACGAATGTATTTGCAATTTCATATATTTTCCCCGGTTGAGATTGAGTCCCAAAATATACCAAATTTTCTTCGTAAGAAGGCCAGTTGAGACCGGAAATAATATCGGCAAAATCAGTAGGTGTAACATTGTAATGTTTTGCCATTATCGCGTTGGCTTCTTGTGGGTTTGATTTCCAATATGCAATCGCCTTGAACCAAGCACGCATAACTTTTTGCACAATGTCGGGATGATCTTTAAGATATTTTTCATTTATTGAAAGGATATCAACAACTACGCCAGGATAATCCGCGCTACTCACCAACACATGCCCACCCTTTCTCTCTTTTGCCTTAGAAAGCCAAGGTTCAAATGTTACGGCTACATTAACAGCACCGGAAACAAACGCGGCTCCCGCCGCTCCAGCTTCAGTGTCAATAGTTTGTACATCTGTTGGAGCAAGACCGTTTTTTTGAAGCACATAGTTGAGAAATGCTTCACTTACAAAATTTTTCTGTACTGCAATCTTTTGGTTTTTTAGATTTACAACATTTTTTATATTTTCTGTAGCCAAAATCCCATCAGCTCCATTTGAAGCGTCAATTTGCATGACTGCAACAGCCGGCACATTCTCGTCTCGTTCTAGTACAAGTAAATCTACGGTATCTCCAAGACCATCAATGTCGCCCTTTACCAAGGCAATTTTCCGCTGACCAGTATCCTCCATAGTTTGAATATCAACATTTATTCCTTGTTCATCAAAAAATCCTTTTTCTTTTGCTAGCCAAAATGGACCAAAACCAACCCAGCTATTTACACTCAAAACAAACCTGTCGCCACCGGTAGGTTTTTGAAAATTGTAAAACCACATCGCAAAACCAGCGATGATAACAATACCGACTAGCACTAAGATTTTGGTGTTTTTCATAATTTTTTAGTTATTTGGTAATGCTTCAAAAATTTCAAACTTCACAGAATGTGTTTCCTCCGATTCAACTTCATAAAGAAGTTTCAGGGACAATCCTGCCTCATCACAAAATTTTTGAAGCAAGTCCAGCTTTCCTAATGTCGTGCTAAATCCTATCAAAACTCTACCACCTTTTTTCAAATGCTCTTTTGCTTCTTTAATAAACTTCTCTGTTGATTTATAACCAGGATCGTAAACGGCTTTTTCGAGGTCAGGTACATTTTCTGCCTCGACAAAGCCAAAAGGTGTATTCCAAAAAATCGTATCAAATCTTTCTTCCGCTTTCAGTGGCTCATACAAGTTTCCGTGTCGGACTTCCACCTTGTCTTGCATTTGATGAAGTTCGATGTTTGCTTTTGTATTTTTCACCGCGTCAGGATTTATATCAATCGCTAGGACTTTTCTTGCGCCTTTGTAAACTGCAATGATTGAAATGGCACCAGTCCCTGGGCCAATTTCTAGCATTTCCTCTCCTTCTTTCACCGGAAAATTTTCAGCAAATAACTCTGTATCGTGAAAGTATTTTGGAGAGAAAACATTTGGATGAACGACAAATTCTCTCCCCAAAACCATCACTTTATAGGGTTCGGTTTCAGTTTTGCTTTGCTCCAAAATTTTCCTCGTTCCTTCGATGTAATCTTGGTATTTAAGGTTTTGGGATTCGTTGCTCATACAAATACAATTTACCATAATTCTTGGTGGGAGTAAAATTCGTTTTGCCGCCAAAAAAATCAGAAAGAAGCCCGCGCGGATTCCTCCCCAGACCCCAGTAT
>CAYJQG010000047.1:0-2706 GCA_964372325.1 uncultured Candidatus Saccharibacteria bacterium | reverse complement strand
AAGGAATTTTTGCCCGCCCTCGCTTTCCGGTCTGGTTTACAGGTGCGTCGCCATTCGAATTAAAAAAGAGATTGATTCTCAAAGTTATATTATAGTATAACCGTTGTCCAGAAAAACAACAAGTAATATAATGTGGATAATAAAATATGTGAAAAAATAACTTCAAATCAGATAAATTCCGTAAAGCACGCGGTGGCTACTCAAGGTTTTTAAGTGTGGCCTGCGAGCATTGCGGCAACAAAATACTTGCATATCAAAAAGATGGCCCAGGGCCACTAAAACGTCTTTACTTGGATAGAATTTCTACACCGGAAAATCTGGCAAAACTTCAAACATTTTCTATCAGCAAAGTGCCTAACTTAACTTGTCCAAAATGTAAAAGTGTTCTCGGCGTTCCTTATGTTTATCTAAAAGAAAAACGCAACGCTTTTCGCCTGTTCGTTGGCGCGATAACGAAAAAAATTGCAAAGATATGAAATCGATTTACAAAAAATTAGGTGAGAATCTAAAAAAAACCAGAGCAGAAAATAAATTATCGCAAGGCGCACTTGCTCGCCTTTTAGAAGTTGATAAGGGCTACATTAGCAATATTGAGAGTGGCAAGAAAAATCCAACCCTTGCGACAATCGAACGGCTTGCAAATGCTCTCGGTGTTTCTGTTGATGAATTACTTAAATAACACTAAACATCTTATGATTAGCCATCAAATGAAATTAACAAGGACTCCGTTTGAAAAAGTTAAAAACGGACAAAAAATTATAGAATCAAGATTATACGACGAAAAACGTCAACAAATAAATGTTGGCGATCGTATTACATTTATATGTAATGACAATCAAGCAGAATCGATTACAGTAAAAGTTAAAGCATTGTATCGCTATCAATCGTTCAATGATTTATTTTTTGATTTTCCTCCGGAATATTTCGGTGGTTCTTCAAAAGAATCTTTAATTGAAGAAGTCCGTAAATTTTATCCCGTCGAGGAAGAGCAACGGTATGGTGTTATTGGTATAAAATTGGAGTTGAAGAAATAAAAGAAGCCCAGACAGCGTGTCGCTATCTGGGCTTTTGTGGTTTGTTGCTGGCTACTTGTCGATGCGTGCGAGCTCGAGTACGATGACTCCAAGTTTTTCCTTGTCCGCAGAATAAATCTGCTTAAACAAGGAAAGTACCTCTGCGTGAGATCTCGCATCGGGAGCGATACGTTCGTATGGCTCCGTCTTGAGCATCTCTTCAAAGGTTTGGTATCGTCTAACCGCACTGACTCTCACATCAAAACTTCCGGTGTGAGTGACCAAGCGGATGTGTTCACCTGCTTGTATGCGGTTGATCGAGTCGTAACCGACGCGAACTTCAAGGGTCTTCTTGCCCGAATGAATTAGGTCGAAGAACCTTCTTTTGACTCTCATGGTTCTCATGGTTTTTTCTCCTATGTCGAGACTCCACTGTTGCGTGACAACACCTGGGAGATACGCGGATGGCATAGCCGCGTCCAATTTCCACCCCAGCCGTTGAAACGAGATTACCTCGTCGGCTGTCGGGTTGATGTGGATGTAGAGTTTGTGGCCGTACGACACCAACTGGTGGGGAATATCGATGAGTAATGCCTCAAACGCTACCGTATTCGTCGCGATGAAAGGCATTACTTTGATCGGACTCCCTTTTTTTGGTGTTGCACCAGCCACGCCAATTACCCTTCTGGTGCTGTCGAGTGCGACATAGATCAGCTTGTACTTGGCGTTGATGTCAGCGGTATGTCGCCGACGGTAGCCTTCGAAAAGAGCCGCAACCCATTCGTCGGTAATTCCTTCGAATGAACTTGGCAATTTCTCAAGCAACAGCCGGCCCACTTGCTCTTTCAACTCCGCGTTTGCCTCATCAAAAGGCAGTACGGAAACATGGAGCTGATCTAGCGACATCAGCTTACTTGCCCCGTACATGGGATTGTAGAGCATAGTTTCCGTCACGCCACTCTTGTAGTGACTCTCGGAACTCCCAGCCCTGATAAACCCCTTGCGAAGAAAAAATTGCATCGCCGCGACGTTTTGCTCTGCCACAGTGCAGTAGAGCTGGCGCGCTTGATGGCTACGTACATACGCCTCGGCATACTCAAGCAGGCGGCTTCCGAGCCCTAGGTGGCCTTGGTATTCCGGTGATACGATGAGTGGGCTGATTTTGTATGTTGATTGTCGCTTGCCCACCAAGTGAATCATTCCCGCGCGCGTACCATCAAACTCAGCGATGAACATGCGTTGCTCGAAAGAGAAGAACCCGACATGATCGTGACCGCCCGCGATATGAGCATCAAAGATGCGTTTCGCATGGGCACGATGATCGCCACCGTAGTATGGCTCAAGAGCATTTTGCATGAGGTTGGAGACCCATTCGAAGTCGCCATCCCGTGCTTCACGGATCAGGACATTAACAATTGCCATTGTTGCCTCCTTTGCCGAGTCACATACTGTTTGGCTTTGCCGAACAGTATTGCGTAACTCGAAGGTAAGTGTGTTGTGAAAGAACTAACTACAAACCCCAAGGACTTGAGGTTTGCAATATCTTAGCATATATGGTTTATTTAGTAAAGGGCTAGGCCTTAAAAAAATTTACTAAGATATTTTTAGACATAACGGCGACGCACCAGCAAACCAGACCGGAAAGCGAGGGCGGGCAAAAATTCCTTCCCCCCAACCCAGTATGAGAGAAATC
>CAYJQG010000046.1:0-2984 GCA_964372325.1 uncultured Candidatus Saccharibacteria bacterium | reverse complement strand
TGTAACCATAAGGGTATTGTAGCACCTCGTGGTTACGAAACACACTAATTACCAACAATTATCCGAATGGTTTATAGAGCCAATTAAGATAGAACGCGAACCAAACTTTGAGCTCTCAATAGATAAATTTGTATCAGCAATAAAAACCAATTTGCCGGATATTGTTTTGATAACTACTCCGAACAATCCGACCGGCAAAACATTTAATGATGATGACTTGCGGCTAATTCTTGATAATTTGTCCGACAATACCATTATTTTGATTGATAGAAGTTGTATAAATGTTTTGCCAGAAATGAGCACAAAATCTATTTTAGAAAAATATAAAGATAAAAAAATAATTGTTTTGCATTCGTTTTCAAAAAGCCATAGTTTGTCAGATGAACGCTTGGGATATTTAGTAACTAATAACAGTGAGATTGCAGAATTTTTATACAATAAGCGAGATTTAAACCATAATATAAATGCCGTTAAAAAATGCCTCAAAATACTTGCTGATGAGAAAATTATTGAGGCAAAAAAGAAAGTTTTAATAGCGTGTCATAACTTCCTCAAAAATTATTTTAACGACGCAAGAAAGGGCAAGTATTTTGAATCTTTTTCAAATTTTGCGCTCATTGAACTACCGCAAAATTTAACTTCGGAAACATTGGAAGAAAAATTGTTAGAGAAAAATATTTTGATTATGGGCGGACATAAAATTGGAATTGGCAATAAATTTGTTAGATTACACATGAGTGGAATAAAAGAGATTGAAAAATTTTTGGTTGAATATGATAAAATAAGAAATCTTTGAAATTTTTTCCGCAGCCAAGCGAGGGCGTGGCGGAAGGGGGGTGTGGGGGGAATTCCGCCGCGCCCGAGCGTTGGAGCCCCGCCGCCTGCTCTGGTAGGAGCAGAAGCCAGCAAAAAAGTTTTCTTTTCCTTTTAGAAGAAAAAATTGGTCGCGCGCAAATCAAAAAATGTAGAGAAAACTTTTTTGCTGGCTGGCGAGCGTTAGCGAGCGGCGGCGGGGCGAATCAGCCGTTTCGTTCAAAAAAGGTTCGCGCAAAGTGTAAAATATCACCGCCAGGACAATTTCTTATCGTGCAACCCACTCGCCTCGGGTGGGTGGGGCGACCGATGGGGCATTGTCTCGTACACAAAACGGCTCATGGATTGAGCCGTTTTGTGATAGCTAAGGAATTATAAGTAAAACTTGAGCATGCTCTTAAAGTCTAGCGCTTGTGAGCGACTAGGATTGAGTACCGTGATGCGAATGCCATAAAGGGCATTGTTCGCATCATTATCTTATCGAAATTCTGCAGAAGACGATTGCACTGTTGTTTCCTTACTTCAGGATCATGGGTGTTAAAAAAGAATATGCGAGATAGGAAGTCGAAAAACTTTTTAAGCTTATAGACAAAGGGCGAGAAAACTCGATAGGGATTGAGTTCGAGATTTCCAAATGCTGTTTTTATAAGAGCGATGTCATCCATAGAGAGAATATTCTCCGTGATGGATTCTCGGCGAACGGGATAGATCACTTGGAACATTCGTGACTCGCGAATATTTTGCACCAAGGATGAACGGACGAGAGGCTCAACTGCAACGAAGATCCCGCCATTCACAAGAAGTCTTGCACATTCTTTGAGTGCAGCCGAAAGTTCGAGGTGATGCAATGCGACATTGATAAATATAATGTCGAATGAACCGTCGGGCACAGGTATCGATTCGCCGGGACATGCGATAAAGGCAGCACACTCTTCGACATTGTTTTCGTTTGCGCGATGTTGTGCGATACGAATGCTCTCTTCACTTATATCAACACCGGTAACACTTCTTGCGCCATTGAGTGCGAACCATGTTGCTATTTCTCCGCTTCCACAGCCAATCTCCAAAAGACGTTTGCCTTTAAAATTCATTTTTTTAATCGCGCCAAAAAAGAGATCACCGTTATAATCGGCAAATGATGGTTTATCGATGGGTACAAGAAGCGATCTTCCTCTGGTCTTTTCTTGTACAAGACGATCGAAAGTTTCCCGTTCAACTCGTTGTCTATCGGTTAACTCCATAATCATATTTAATCGAAAGTTAGCACAATTGCTAGAAATTTTCGAGTCCAAAGTATTGGATAAACTTTATCAATCTTAGCGTCAAATAGTCTTATCGTAACAGTCTGAGCGTTTTATTCAAATAGATCAATCTACTCCGCAAGTTCCCAAGTAACTCGCGCTTTTCCGAGATACTCCCTTGCCGTAGCAGATACTTCGCATAAGCCCGGATATTCACCTCTGCTTCGTCAGCTTCTTGCGTACCGTCAGATCCGAAGACCGTTCGTTGGAAGTGGCTAAACCGCTTGATCTCGTCCTCTAGTTTGGTTTTCATTCCGAGTTCGTTGATATTGATCTGGTCGAAAATCTTGAGTAATTCAGCAATAAGCTCCTCTTCACGAATGTACTGGTTCTTACAATCTCGATCTTTCGCTCTGGTACAACCGTAGTAGACGTAATGTGCAGTCGTACCGTCACGAAGTTTCTTGTACTTATCCTCGGCGGAGATGCCGGATTGGCACAGGCCGCAGGTGAAAAGCTTCGTAAAGGCGAATTCTTTGTTCTCCCGAACGATCTGGTCGCGTTTGAGCTGCGTTTGGCCGAGGTCGAATAACTCTTTAGTGATAATTGGTTTATGTTTCCCGTCGTACCAGTTTCCGCTGTCACGTGGTCGTTCGAACTTGCCGTAGTAGAAGGGGTTATCGAGGACGCGATACACGCCGCCAAGCGTCAAAGTTTTGTTACCACGGGTTTTGAAGTTGAGATCGTGCTTGAGCCAATTGTAGATTTTGCGACCGCTCCATTTCTCATAGGCGAGTTTTTCAAACATCTGCTTGATGATTGGCGACCGAACCGGATCGATAATACTTGGCATTTCTTGTCCATGAGCCCTTGGTTGAGATAGCCGAGTGGTGCCACGCCCGGCCACAAACCCATCTCGACCCGTGTTCG
>CAYJQG010000045.1:0-3085 GCA_964372325.1 uncultured Candidatus Saccharibacteria bacterium | reverse complement strand
GTTCGGGTCGCCGAGGTCCGCGGTTCGAGTCCGCGCACCCCGACCAAGTTAGACACTACGAGCTGGGACGAACGGGTAAAAAACCATGCCAGCTTGTCAGACCCAGTTCAAAATTGAACCCAGCTGGCGATGATTTCTCTTGTTTTTTGCCAAGTGTCTCATCATACTAGTACTAGAAATTAGTCTAACGACAAAACGAGGAGTCTATATGGAGCCCCAAAAATCAATTGTCTTGCCTCTATCGCTCGCCATATTGGCGTCCGCTATCGTGTTTGGCGGATTGGGCTATTACTTCGCCATCAACAGAAACACGACTGGAACCACAACGGCGACTCCTACCTACACAACTACAACGCGAGCAACCGTACCTGCGACTGTTGCAACTACTCAAGCAACGGCTTCACCAACCTCCGCTACTCCACAATCTACAACAAGCGATGAAAAGACATATAATAATACTGGTTATGGTGTTAGCTTTAATTATCCAAGCGATTGGACCGTTTCAACGGCTAACTATAAGGATGAAGGAGCGTCACTTTATGTAACGTTAATCGATACACACTCGCGTTATGATAACGACCTACCAGATAATTTACGAGTCGGTGTTTATTCTTCCGTAAAGAGTCTGGACACAAAAAATCTTGGTGCAACAACCTTAAAAGATTACCTTGATAAATATGCTGGACTAAGTGACCCGATTTACCAAAATGTAAAGGCCGCTACTTTTGGTGGGAAAAACGGCTACTCTGCGGATGCTGGCCCAAATCGATTTGGTGGAGGAGCCTACTACTTCGCGCCTCTTACGAATGGCTCTGTAGTCAAAGCTTGGTATTGTGTTGATAGTTGTAGTAGCGAGACTACCAATATAAACAACATTATCTCTAGCTTTAAGTTCACCAAATAGTCAGCGAGGAGTCTATATGGAGCCCCAAAAATCAATTGTCTTGCCTCTATCGCTCGCCATATTGGCGTCCGCTATCGTGTTTGGCGGATTGGGCTATTACCTAGCCAATGGCAAGAATGCTACAGAAACCACTGTAACGCCAACCTATACTACCCAAACAATTGTTACTACTCAACCCACCACGACTGCATCAACCGCTACTCCCCAAGCAACTCCTACTATTACTCAAGGATGGGTAAGTAAGGCGATTCCGGAGCTCAATGTGACATTTGATTATCCAGAGAAACTTGGTGCTTTAGATCATCGTATAGACGACTTTGCCACCACTAAACAAGGCACATGAAAAACCATGACTGCTTCTATTGGCGGACAGATAGGAAGTCCGTCTACGGCAGCCTCTATTAATCTTTATGCTCAAAGCAAAGACTTTACAACCACGTTAGGAAGAGGTGCGGGGTTTCTCGATCTTGATGGCTACGAAAAAGTAGGAAGTAAATTTAACGTTTTCACATACAATTGGGAAACCGGAAAAAAAGACCCATCCTACACTGCAACCGAAAGTTATAATAACCCAAGAGAAGTTATCACAAAAAGTTTTACTGCTTTAGTTCTTGATCAGAAAGAACTCGATGGGGAAGGGGGATTACAAGATGATATTGGGGCGATTATTCCTATTCAACAAATAAGTAATTACTACGCTATTACAGTGCAAGCTGACACATCAAAGATAAGTGCGGATGATTTTCTGACTATGATAAAGTCGTTCCGTTATACTAAATGAATCTTCGTTAATACATTGCTGGCTATTATAAATACATTAGTTCAAGATAAAAGGCGTTGATGTTATTTCGATTGTTGACCAAACGTAAAACCTGTCCGACGGTGCCAATAACAAGTTCAACAAACGCCTTGTCACAGTTTAAGAACGCCGAAATATCGACATTAAATTGGCTCACCGCCTTAAAATTGGTGGTAAATACGAGTAAAGTTCGTGCGCCGATAGTACGACCCGACAAGGAAAATAAATGATTTTTTACGTAAATGTAAGCAATGATATAGTCAAGGAATGGCGTATATTATTTCTCCTGATGAAATAAAAAAGGGGCTTCCCAATTATGACCCCGAACATTCAGAAGCGGTTCATTCGCGATCTGTCAGACTGGCGGATAGTCAATTCGGTGTGGCCGTTAAAACGCGGTGTGAACCGACAGTTATTTTGCTAGCCGGTGGAGCGGCTTCTGGTAAGACGGAGTATATTTCGGCCTATCTCAATGAGATTGATGCAATCATATTTGATGCTACGTTACGGACATTTGATGGAGCAAAGATTAAAATTGAGAAAGCTCAAGGAGCAAACAAGAAAATCGAAATTCATTTTATTATTCCGGAAAATATACAAATTGCTTTTGATGCTTTTTTGAACCGAAACCGAAAATATCCAGCTCAATATTTTTATGAGACGCATAGCTACGCAAGAAAATCAGTTCTGCAGGTTGCGCAGATTTTGGATATCTCTATAAAGATTTATCAAAGCAGCTATGAAATGGTTAATGGTGAACGGAAGATGTTTTTTGATGAAGTTGATATCGTTAACAAAAATAATTTGCTTGAATTTCTTACCGACCATCAGTATACTGAAGACGAGATAAAACAAATTATAACCGATGCAATATAGACTAAAAAGATTACCCTATAAAGAAACGCCTGAAACATTGGCATACGCAGAGGCTGTTGCAAAAGGTCGCTATAGCCAGTTTGTTGTGCCTTCAAAAAATGGTTGGGTAATTAAAAACCATAACCCTAATCAAAAATCGGCATATTATGCTGAACTTAACGAAGCTAAAAATGTAGCTCAAAAATTAGCTAAAAAACATCGGGCAGAGGTGTTTGTTTTCGATGCTCAAGCAAAGATAGTCGAGCGATTTCGACCTTAAACACCGAGCATTTTATCGCGGCGTTGATTACTCGGCAAATTATTAGTTTTCTTTTTAGAGGTCAAGCGCCACCATTTTTGGCACATAGCTTATTACACACGGGCATGTCCTGCGCCACTGAGCCGCAATGCATCATTGACTTGCGCCACAAAAACAATCATAATTTCATTACGGTTAGTCTGAATTAAAAAACGAGGAGTCTATATGGAGCCCCAAAAATCAATTGTCTTGCCTCTATCGCTCGCCA
>CAYJQG010000044.1:0-3224 GCA_964372325.1 uncultured Candidatus Saccharibacteria bacterium | reverse complement strand
TAGATGAAATACAAGCGGAGAGCGGTTGGAGCGCGGGAGATACCAGCACACAGCAGCCCATGGAGCGCGCGCCGGACCTCTCCTGGCGCCCAAGCAGTGCGCCAGGCGGCACACCGCGGCGAGAAAACAGCCCCGGAATTGTGCCTGTTTCGAAAAGCTCCTCTACTGTCTCCGCCCCGCTTAGCGGGGCGGCGGCTGTTTCAGGTGGCGGCAATGGGCCTGCAGGAAGTTCGCAAGTATTGAATATGTCCAATTCGTCCAATACGACTAATGTGTCTAATTCGACAGCTACGTCCAATAGTTCGGCTTTTCCAGTCATTCTCATCACCGAAGTCCGCACCGCTTCCCCTTCATCAACAAAAGACGAGTGGGTGGAGCTCTATAACTCAAGCACTGCTGCCGTAGATCTCACCGGCTGGTATATACAGAAGAAAACCCATTCAGCAAGCTCAGGGCAAGCCAATAATGCCTCGTCTTCATTTTCAACTTTTGCGCCGAAGGATTTGTTTTCCGGCAAGGTAATTCCCGCATTAGGATATCTCCTCGTTGCGCATCCCTCTTCTACAATTGCGTTTAATATCTCAACCGACTACGGGATTGCGGATGATAATGCCTTGGTTGTTAAAAACGCTGACGGCGAGATTGTGGATGCCGTGGGGTGGGGAGCGGCCTCGTTTTGTGAGGGAGCATGCGCGCTTCAACCTCCTGCAACGAGTACGCTCGCGCGGAGAGTGGATATGATTATGAATATGAATATGACAAATACGACTGATACGACAAATATGACCGATTCGACCAACACGACCGATATGACGAATTTGACTAATACGACTAACACGACCGGTGTGTCCAATGCGACAAATACGACAGATACGACAAATTTTACTCATTCGACAAATACGACCGATACGTCCAATATGACCAATTCGACAAATACATCGAATACAGCCACTACATCGTGTGCATTCATAGATACCAATAACAACTTCGCAGATTTCGAGATTTCGCTTTGCCCATCGCCGGGAAGCGCGGCATGTAGTGCCCAAGCCACTTCCACGAGCGCCACGAGCACACTTCCCGCAGATACTTCAACGAGTACGGCCACATCCACCGATTTCACAACGAGCACTCTGCCCATTGCGACTAGTACCGATCCGATTGCTTCTTCTACCTCCACCACAACTTCGACAATTCCCGCGGGTTCGACCCATTCGACAGGCTCAGGGCAGGCAGGCTTACCGCAAGCAACTTCAACACATCCCACGTTTGCTGTTGATCACGTCGTGATTTTTGAGATCCAAACTACGGGTGGCGCGGGAGCTACGCAAAACGACTACATCAAACTATTCAACCCGACTACTTCCACTGCAGATATTTCTAATTGGAAACTGCGCAAGCGAACGCAGTCGGGGAGTGAAAGCTCCATACGCGTATTTCCATTAGGAAGCAACATCGCGCCCGGTGGCTATTTCACTTGGGCGAATTCCAATGATGATTTTGCAGCCATGATTATGGCCGATGCTTCAAGCACGGCGACTTTGGCTGACGAAAACAGCGTCGCGCTTTTAGATGGAGCTGGAGCGATAATTGACGCAGTCGCGTGGGGGAGTGAGCATGTGAATCCGTTCATCGAAGGCGCGGCCATCACGCAGAACCCTGCGGTGGGGCAAAAACTGGGACGAAAAATGAGAGACAACGTAGTGCAAGATACGAACAGCAATAATACGGACTTTGAGTTTCGATAGGAGCAAAAGAATGCAAGATTCGAAAAGCGTAAGTCACGTATTAGCGTACTAGTACGCTAATACGTGAGAGAGTCAGAACGAAAGATTCGAAAAATTGATGCGCGTAATGATGAGTTGTGAATATGGTATAATTACTTCCATACGGATACTTCTTCCGTGCCTACTCCGCCTCCGGTAGTATCCGAAATTCCGGTTGTGCCTCCCGTTATTCCCAAAAAATCGAAACTCAAAAAAATTATCGTTTGGATAATAGGGCTTATTGTGGTAGCGGGTGCCCTGTTTTTCATTTTTCCTCAGCCATTTATCGTGGCCTATATTCGAACAAAAGTTCCCGAATCAAAATTTCCGATTGTATACCAAAGTCCCGAGTTCCATGAATTGAATCCGATTGTTTTTTCCAACCCAATTACTATCAGTCATTTTGGAGTGATAATAGAAGTTCCCTGGCAGACACTTACAGAGGAAAATAAAAAAGAGGCAATTATTCAGGCTCGATTTGACGATGGAAATAAAAAAATAACTTTTATGAAAAATGGTCTCACGAGATCTCTTAGATCATATCTTCAAGAAGCTGGCACTATCGATTCTATAACAAAACTTTTAGGGGAAAATGTTTCTGCTTCGGATTTTGCTTTGGAGAAAAAACTCCAATCCGTTGATGCAAGTGAGTTGAAAGTTTTTTCTCCTCGCGATAGGATTTTCAAGGATGCCGCCCTTATAGCTTTTAAAGCTGTATATAGTGTGCCGGTTGTTGCGAGGGGCATATATGAGTTTAGAACCCCTACCTATCAAGGCTTTCAGTTTGGGATTCCGGAGGGGGGTGACACTGTGTGGCTGGAATTTTTTGATCAGGAGGGAAAGTTGGTAAATAACCTTGTTGTTATTGGCGCAACTCAACCTGAGATTGATTATATTATCGAAAATATACGGATATCTAGCTAGTCGAATTTTTTACCCAACATGAAATCAAGAAAAGAAATCTTGCAGGATTACATAAATAACGCCGAGGAGGCGCTGGTGAAGTTGGGGATTCGCATGGAGTACTTGCAAAATAAGTATGCGAAGGAAAACAAGCAAATGTACATGCAGGATTTAGCACAGACCACCGCCGATCAAAAAGAGACCCAGGAGTGGCTTGGGTTTTTGAAGGAGCGGTTGGGTAGGGAGTAACTCTAGGGGTGGTTACCCAAAACAAAAAACACTCCGCCTTATGCGGAGTGTTTTTGCTTTGTAAGTTAGAGTAAATAACCTCACCCTAACCCTCTCCTTGAAAAGGAGAGGGGAATTACATCTTCGGCTGTCCGCCCATAGGTGCGGATCCACCTAATGCGGGTACGCAGCAGCGGCAGTTGCCCTTATGCGTGCAAAGCTCGACGATAGCGGCAACGCCGACTACGATGTAGACGATTCGAGCCAACGCATCGCCCAAGATCATTCCCACGCCCCAATTAAACAACCCAATCAAAAGCCAATTAAGTC
>CAYJQG010000043.1:0-3226 GCA_964372325.1 uncultured Candidatus Saccharibacteria bacterium | reverse complement strand
CCGTCGGTCAGCACACTTTCACCATTGATGAACTTGGAGTTAATGTACCGCTTCCTAATGGAAAACTCACGATAGTGGAGTTTACCCCGGACAAAACAGGAACCTTTCAGTTTTATTGCGCTACTCCCGGCCATAGAGAAGCTGGACAGGTCGGCACTCTAACCGTCGAATAAACCCCCACACCTATGCATAGGTGTGGGGGTAAAAACATATTCTAAAAATTTATGAGAACAAAAGCAGCAATAATATTCGCGTGGATATTCGGAACATTTGCTTTCTTTGCGCATCTTGCGGCAATGGTCGCTTTAGTGACAGATAAGATTGTTTTCGGCATTGATTTCACAACATGGCTTTTCATTTCCATTTCAGAAGCCATGATTTCAGTGATCGGGTATCTTGATCACTTTGCGCACAAAGGCGGCGCATTGACTGGCAAATCAAACGAGTAACACAACAACGACCCTTCTCTATGCCAATGACTATCTGCACGACGGGTTGATTTATTTTATCAATGAATTTTTGAAGTTATTTAAATGAGTTCTAAACTTCTCAAAACTATTCTCATTTTTTAGGGCCCCTACTATGCGCTCACTGGGCTCTGGGCAATCGTAAGTTTAGAAGGTTTTTCGCGCATTACTCGCCATTTTGGCGATCCGTTTGAGATGCATAGTATTGCCGCTATGTCGCTGGTAATTGGGCTGTTTTTCCTTTGGAGTTCGCGTAAAGAAGAACTACTGAGGCCCGTAGGATATCTTGCGCTCGGATTCGTCCTCGCAGTGATGATTCCTGAACTTATCTATCTTCCTCAAATAGGCAATCCAATTTTATTTTGGGTCGATTTTATTGAAGAGGGCATTGTGGGGACTCTTCTTGCAATCGCTTTATTTACAAAACGAAAATCATGAATGATTCATCTTAATTTATCAGTTATTTTAGAAGTTGATAGAGGCTGTATCAACAATATCGAGAACGGCAAGAAAAATCCCGCTCTTGCGACAATCCAAAAATTAGCTGACGCGCTTAAAAAATCGGCTGATGAGTCATTGAAATAGCATGAAAGAGCAAACAAAAATTTATACCTGCTCCATGCACCCCGAAATTCATCGGGATAAGGAGGGTTTATGCCCTGAATGTGGGATGCGACTTGTTCTTGCTGCAAAAAAGGAAACAGGGCATGGCGGGCGCGATGATTTTAATAAACACAAGGGGCATTCGACCAATGTGTTTAAGAATAAATTTTGGATAAGTTTAATCCTTTCAATCCCCGTTATTCTCTATTCAGATATCGTACAGGAACTTTCGCAATTCAAAGTGCCGGCATTCCCGGGTTCTTTGTATGTTCCTCTCGTCCTTGCGTCAGTGATTTTCTTTTACGGCGGTTGGGTATTTATTGCTTCGGCGTTTCGGGAATTAAGAGCGAAACTGCCCGGCATGATGACACTTATCGCTTTGGCAATATCCGTTGCGTATGTGTATAGCGTCTATATTATCCTGACTGGCGGCGGCAAAACTCTTTTTTGGGAACTCGCCACGCTTATTACCATCATGCTTCTTGGGCATTGGATGGAGATGCGGGCAGTTTCGGGCGCGCAAAGCGCGCTTAAAGAATTATCAAAGCTCCTGCCTGATCAAGCGGAAGTTATACGAGACGGTAAGACACAAATAATACCACTTGCGGAGATGCGAGCTGGCGATATGGTTTTGGTAAAACCCGGTGGCAAGATTCCTACCGATGGAGTCGTCGTGGAGGGTATCTCTGATGTGAACGAATCAGTTGCAACTGGCGAGTCAAAGCCAGTACCCAAGAAACAGGGAAATGAGGTTATCGCGGGCACGATAAACGGAGACGGGACGCTCCAAATTAAAGTAACAAACATAGGCGAGAAAACATTTTTGGCGGGAGTCATGCGTTTGGTTGCCGAAGCACAAGCCTCAAAGTCGCGCTTACAAATGTTATCCGATAGAGCGGCGTATTACCTCACCATTATTGCCGTAGTTGTCGGCGGCGTGACTTTGGCCGTGTGGCTTGCGGTGGCTGATCCCGCTTTTGCTGTTGAGCGCATGGTCGCGGTGCTTGTAATTGCTTGCCCCCACGCGCTCGGCTTAGCGATTCCTTTAGTTGCTTCGATTTCAACGACAAAAGCGGCGCAAAATGGCTTTCTCGTCAAACAACGGCTCTCGCTTGAAGCGGCGCGCAATATTGATGTGGTGCTCTTTGATAAAACGGGAACGCTCACCAAAGGAGAATTCGGCATTGACACTATTGTTCCTGTCGGACAAGAAAACGAAACAAAAGTTTTGCAATATGCAGCCTCGATAGATATTCAATCAGAACATCCGATAGCGCGAGCAATAGTTGCGGAAGCAAAAAAACGCAATCTTGTGATGCTCCCGATAAAAAATTTTCAACGAATAGCCGGCAAAGGCGCGAAAGCGGATATTGATGGAGCGCAAGTTGTTATTGGCAGTTCAACGCTTCTATCCGATTACAAATTAGCTCTTGATCGAATAACACAAACAAAAATAGATCAGCTTTCTGCGCAAGGGAAAACAATAATTTTTGCGATACGGGAAAATTCTTTACTTGGTGCTATAACTCTTGCCGACATCATTCGGGAAGAATCGCGGGAGGCGACAAAATCTCTTCGAGATTTTGGAATTAAAACAGCAATGATTACTGGTGATAGCGAAGATGTGGCTAAATGGGTTGCTAGTGAACTTGGTATTGATGAATATTTTGCTAAAGTATTACCCGAACAAAAATCAGAGAAAGTAAAATTACTGCAATCAAATGGTCAGAAAGTAGCGATGGTTGGCGATGGCGTGAATGATGCCCCGGCGCTTACTCAAGCCGATCTCGGCATTGCCATAGGGGCGGGAACGAATGTCGCCATTGAATCCGCGGGTATTATTCTTGTGAGAGATGATCCGCGTGATATTCCAAAAATCATCAAACTCTCACGGCTTACTTATACAAAAATGATTCAGAATTTGTTTTGGGCAACAGGATATAATATTGTCGCTATTCCTCTCGCGGCAGGAGTGTTGGCATACAAAGGCATTTTTCTTCAACCCGCGCTTGCGGCTGTATTTATGTCGTTATCAACCGTAATCGTCGCAGTGAACGCTATGACGTTGAAAAAGAAAATATTATAATGCACTTATGAATACAAAACTTATTGAATGGGTATTGCGTATCGCGGTCGCCGGTGAGTTCATCGGACAT
>CAYJQG010000042.1:0-3267 GCA_964372325.1 uncultured Candidatus Saccharibacteria bacterium | reverse complement strand
AAACCCTCGGAGAACCACCATATCGCGATGAAGAAGGTTTCACCATTGAAGATTTCCTCACCAAATGCATTATCCAACTCGAAACACAAAACGAAGTGTCGAATGTTTGGGAAGACCGTAATGCGATGTTTCTTTTAGGGAATTATCTGGCATCGCGTGGGCTCCTCCCGGGCGGCTATTGGCTTCGGGGTAGCCGCAGGGCGAGTGTGGGGTACGTTAACCCCGACTCTCGGGTTGATCGTTGGGGTGCGGGGCCCGTGGTGAGGATTTTAACATCTTGATATTCCTGTGGTTTAACTCAGCTCACCATTGATGGTGAGCTGAGTCGAACCATGAATTTTTAAATTACGTTATAGTGTGTAGTAAGCGGTGCATAGCAACCCAATGCAAGTTGGGCTACCGCGAAATCTTTTACGAATTTTTTATTATTCACATTATTTATTATCAATATTCGCATTATTAACGATTACTGCCAAAATTATGAAAAATCAACCCTTATCTTCTTCGCAAGAACCAACGCAGAATCTTGAAATTCCAGTAGGCGTATTAACTCACGAAGAACGCACGGCTATTACAATAAGAGCCGATGCGCGCCGAAGGAATTTGCAATTTCGGATAGAAGCTCAAAAAATTAAATCTGCGAATGCGAGTACGGTGCCAGCAGTGCAGAAATCTTTGGAGGGTGGCTTGGATGTACTTTTTCGTACGGTTGCTGGGGATGCATTAGCAATACCGCCTGGGGTGAGCAATGATGCATTAATCAAAAAGCTCGACGAATTTCTCAGTTATGCAAAACTTGATGAAAACGTTGCTCCAAATTTGGCGGCGTTAGAATATGCGCAAGCTGCAAAGTTGCAATTGCAGTTAGGTCGAAATGTGGAGCAAGCACTGAACATGGCAAAGGCGTTGCTCGATAAATCAAAGGGGATAGTAAAAGAAACCCCAGCGGCGCTAATGACTGATGCGATAATTTTAAGTATTGAAAAAAGTATAGCTAAAAAATTAATTTTGCCAACGCCAGAACGTGTTGCCGGAGCGATACTCGAAGATCGTATATTATTAGGCGATTACGCGTTAGTACTAAACGAGGCCGGGCGCGAGCAGTTATTGGCCGCCGTTCCAGAAAATAAAAAAATGGAAATTGGAGCGTTGCTCGATAGAGCATTGAGTAATGTATTGCAATCGACAGTAATATTGGGAGATGAAGAACTTGCGCAATATGGTCGCGTGCGTTCGCGGGCAATAGGTGTCATGGAGCAAATCTTGAACGACGCTTCATCTGACGAGCGAGCACTGATAAAGGTACTCACTGAAACATTGATCATGTTAAATACTGAGGAAAATAAACGTGCACTCCTCGAGCTCGGTACAAAAGCAGTATTTGCGCGTGGCCCCGGAGAAGCCACATTGCCTTATATAGCGCGTATCATAAAAAATCTTGCCGATGTTGATACCGCAAAAGCGGGGAATTTGGCAATGAAATTCTTAGCAAAAAAAGAATTGAATCAGAAATATTTTATATTTTTTGTCAAATTGTTGATTAAAAAAGAGTATCTCACTAGTGCAACAACGAACTATCTCAAAGAACCAAGAAATATACCTATTCTCAAACGATTAATCGCGGAATATCCGAACCAATATAACACCGTCATTGACACCATATCAAAAATTCAAAACTACATTCCTGGAGACCATGAGGAAGAGATTTTTAGCGCTATTCGAGATCTCGATTCGTTAACCCCGATTATTTTTAATCGTTATCGAATGGCCGATGCGAAAGGCAAACGAGAACTTGCACGTCAAATTAAAGAATTAAAGCCGAAGTTTTTTAGCAATACCCCAATAAAAATGATTTTACCAAAAAAAGATCAAGAGATTTTAACTGAGATGGTACACCTCGCCTATAAACCGATAAACATGAGCTTTACGCAGGTTGAGGCATTGATGCAAAAATTACATGATCAAACAGAAGATTTAGCAGATATTCAATTCCCCGAAGAGGGTTACCCTTTTATGCTTGGAGGAGCACGAAGTTATGTATTAAGAAAAGGCGAAACGCTTGATGCGGGAATCCCGGAGAGACAAGTACGGTTAGTGAGTTACGCATATCCCCAAGACGATGAAGCAAAAAAAACATTTTCTGCGCTATTAATCCAACTTACGAAATGCAATAGTAATTTAAGCGATGAAGATATGAGTCGATTGTTGTCGGTAATGGGCGCAGATGAATTCACTCAAAAGTTTGCTTTACGCTACCACGATAAAATAAATGCACGTGATACTCACAACTGTTTAAGCGAGATGAAGGAAATTTTTGGCGTATATTTCAACGATAACTATCATGAGCGGCTCGCAAGTTTTTTGGGCGCAAATCCGAGCATATGGGCAGATGTGGCAAAAAGTTTGACAAATCCCAAAAAGATTCTTGCATTAAGATCTCAACTCGGCCTAATGACACAAGATATTCGCTGGGAAGCATTAGACGACCGCAGAGAAGTTGCGCGCCTACTTGCGCTATTTTTTGGAGCGAAAATACTACGTTCGACAAGAGAAAAGATCAATGCTTCGCTGAAAAAATTCGTTATTGGTGGGGACGAGAAGCAAAGTGCCGCAGTTGATGGGAAGTTATATATATCCAAAAATATTGGGTCATTTTTCGCAAAAGCTTCTGCGGGTATTTGCACTGCAGAAGATATTGAGTTATTTAAACGCGAAGATCATTTTCATATGAATGTCGTTGAGGGCGATGCATATGTGAGGGCGAACATTCAAGGATATTTCATAAAGGAAGGTGATGGGAAATCATTAGTACTTCGCGGGTTTAACCCTAATAACGATTTTTTAAACAAGATTGACGTTCCTGAATTTTGCGAAAAAGTACTCGCAATTGCAGGGGAGTTTTGTGCAGCCAACAATCTCAAAAAATTATATATTGCCGAACAAGATGGCGGCTGGCATGCATTATCAAACCGTGCTTCAGTAGCAGCATATTTAATGAAAAAATATTGTAAAGCGGAAAAGGCAAAAACATATCAGTTGCAAGTGACGAGTGGCCACAGCATCAGCACGATTTACGAGATTTAGCCTAAAATCCTCATTTATCCTGCCGAAGTTTTAACGAAGGCGGACCACGGGCCCCGCACCCCAATGATCAACCCGATCGTCGGGGTTAACGTACCTCACAGCCGCCCCGCGGTAAGCCCGATACCAATAGCCGCCCGGGAGGAACCCACGCGATGCCAGGTAATTCCCTAAAAGAAACATCGC
>CAYJQG010000041.1:0-3718 GCA_964372325.1 uncultured Candidatus Saccharibacteria bacterium | reverse complement strand
ATGTTTTCCTTAGGGGGTTCGGAGATGTTCGGTGAAGGTTGAGGTTTGGAGAGGGGCATGGATGTATTATAAAGGATTGTAAAAAGATGGGCTACTTACGCACCATTTAAGGACCAATTGTCTCCTGTGGGATGTTTTTGTTGTCCTATAAAAAACAATCGTCGTTATCTGCATTAGAGTCCAGAGTATGGTGCGGTTATACAATGCCTTGATTTATTGGTTTTAGTATGTTATAGTACAGTTATTGAAGCTGGGCGCTGTGCCCTGTCTTCGATGGACTCGAACATCTGCGATTCCGGAGGAGGTTTCCCCATGAGTCGCAACCAGATGATCGGCTTGGTATTCTTTGCCCTTCTTTTCGGTTTTTTCGCCATTGAGGGTGGTGCTCACGTTGCGCGGGCGTTCAGTTGCCCACGCGCACCCCTGCTTCTTCCCGACCGGTAGCGCGCTGGTTGGGGAGATCTCGCCCCGCCACATTGGCGGGGCGTACACTTTATTTACACCATTATGACCATTATGTGCAGCGCAAAGAGAGTTCTGTTTGGCACTCTCATTGACAGAGTGCCAATATGTTTGGTAGAATGAGTTAAAGATATGACGCGTTGCGTCATTAGACTTGGCTCCACGGATAACATTTCGCCTCTGATGCCATGAATTTTGGCTACGACTTCGTGAAAAAATCTCAACAGATTCTGTGAATAGCTTTCCATTTTTTCACTTCGTCTCGCCTAAAATTCAAGAAAAATTGATCAAAAGCTTATCCGGGAACAAGTCTATTCATGTTCGTACTTTCGTATATGTTTGTAATTTCGTAAGATGAGGATATGAAACAGTTTAATCGTTTTACTATTAAGGCCCAAGAGGCATTACAGAACGCTCAAGATTTAGCTGCGGCAAAAAACCATGGCGAGTTTAAGGCGGTGCATTTGCTCTCAAGCCTTATTGCCGATGAATCTTCGCTGGTGCGCCCATTACTCCAGAAATGCGAGGTGAATATCGATGCACTGCTCCAGGCGGTGCAGATTGAAATCGAACAAATGCCCAAAGTGTTTGGCGGTGGTGCCGTTTCACAAATGTATCTTTCGCAAGAACTGATGCAGCTGTTAGACCGTGCGGCGAAAATTGCGCTCGCCCAAAAAGATGAGTTTGTTTCATGTGAGCATTTATTGCTCGCCATTTTTGATTCGCAGTCGAGTGCACATGCGGTGCTCGAAAAACTTGGTTTTAAACGCGACAGCGCATTGCGTGTGCTTGCGAGTCTCCGTGGTTCAACGCGTGTGACCGATGAAATGCCCGAATCGAAATTCCAAGTACTTGAAAAATATGCCATTAATATCACCGAGAAAGCGCGTAAGGGTCAGCTTGACCCTGTTATCGGTCGTGAAGAGGAACTTCGCCGCTTAATTCAAATTATTTCTCGTCGTACAAAAAATAACCCTGTACTTATTGGGGAGCCTGGTGTTGGAAAAACTGCGATTGTCGAAGGCTTGGCGCAGCGTATTGTTTCGGGCGATGTTCCCGAAACGTTGAAGGGTAAAGAAATTATTTCGCTTGATTTGGGCTCGCTTATTGCTGGGACAAAGTTTCGTGGTGAGTTCGAAGACCGCTTGAAGGCTTTTATGAATGAAATTCGTAATTCTGCGGGCCGACTTATTCTTTTTATTGATGAAATTCATATGATCGTTGGCGCTGGTGCTGCAGAGGGAGCGGTCGACGCATCGAATTTACTGAAGCCTCCCTTGGCACGCGGAGAGTTGCACGCCATTGGCGCGACTACTATTCGTGAATATCAGCGGTACATTGAAAAAGATCCCGCACTTGAGCGACGGTTTCAGCCTATTATGGTTGAAGAGCCTTCGATCGAAGATGCTATTTCTATTCTTCGTGGCGTGAAGGAGAAATATGAGATTCACCATGGGCTCCGCATTAGTGACGAGGCAATTATTGCTGCGGTGAATTTGAGTTCGCGCTATATTGCCGACCGTTTTTTACCCGATAAAGCAGTCGATTTAATTGACGAAGCTGCTGCAGCGCGACGACTGGAGTCTGAAAGTTTACCTCGCGCGATTGATGAGCTTCGCCGAGAGATCACGAGTTTGGAGATCGAACGATCGGCGTTGCAGCAAGAGCGTACGCAAAAAGCGAAGGCGCGTCTTAAGGTTATTGAGCAGAAGTTGCAAGGCTTGAAAGAACGACACGATGGTATATCGGGGAAATGGAATGCTGAGAAAATTGCATTTGAAGATCTGCGCAATTTGCGTCGTCGTATCGACGAATTGAAGCGTGGTGCTGAAATGTCTGAACGTGAGGGTAACCTTGAGCGTGTGGCTCAAATTTTATATGGCGAGCTTCCTGCCGCAGAAAAAGAATATAAAGCATTTGAAAAGAAATATATGACTCGTGCACCGAAAAAATCTGCCAAAGAACCAGTGTTGAAATTCATCAAAGAAGCTGTCGACGAAGAAGATATCGCATCTGTTGTTGCGCGGTGGACTGGGGTACCTGTCTCTCGTATGCTTGAGCCTGAAATACAAAAACTTACACGTATTGAGGAAGTGTTGGGCGCTCGTGTGGTAGGCCAGGCCGCAGCGATTACCGCAGTTTCAAGCGCATTGCGTAGGGCGCGTACTGGGCTCGCCGACGACGAACGACCGTTAGGCTCATTTATGTTTTTGGGTCCAACCGGAGTAGGGAAGACGGAACTTGCAAAAGCATTGGCTGAGTTCATGTTTAACGACGATAAGGCGTTGGTGCGCGTTGACATGTCCGAATACATGGAACGCCATGCGGTTGCGAGGCTTATTGGCTCTCCCCCGGGGTATGTTGGTTTTGAAGAGGGTGGGCAGCTCACCGAGATTGTGCGCCACCGTCCTTACAGCCTTATTCTTTTTGACGAAATCGAAAAAGCTCATCCTGAGGTGTTCAATATTTTGCTCCAGGTGCTTGATAATGGTCGCCTAACCGACGGTAAGGGAAAGCAGGTGAACTTTAAAAACGCCATTATTATTATGACCTCAAACGTCGGCAGTCATTATTTCAAAGCTATCTCTCAATTGGGATTTTCGGGTATATCCTCTTCTACTGAATTGCAGCAAACTGCCGATTTTCAATTGAAGGTCCAGGGCGCATTGCGTGAAACATTTAAGCCTGAGTTTTTGAATCGTATCGATGAGACCATTATTTTTAATGCGTTGCAACGCGCAGATATTGAGCGTATTGTGACGTTACAGCTTAACGAGGTACGGGCGCGCCTTTTGCAAAAGGGCATTACCGCAGATATCGACGCTACGACAACCGCATATATTGTTGAACATGGTTTTGACCCTGAATATGGTGCACGCCCCATTCGTCGATTGATACAAAAAGTTATTCTCGATAAGCTGGCTGACGCAATTATCCGTGGCACTATTCATGAAGGACAACATATTACGATTCGGGTTTCTGACTCCGCGGTACAATTTGTCGCTTAAGGTACTCACAACGACAGCTGCATTTGCGTGGCTGTTGTTTTACTCGGGTGCAATTGTTCCGCTCATTGTTTTAGGGTGTTTACTCGTGTTTTTCTTTATACCTCCAGCGGCGCAGAGCGCACAATTTTTGCGCTCATTTTTTGTGTTCTCTGTGCTTGCGGTATCATTTACTACCACTACTCTCCCTGCGCCTTTTATCATTGTTGTTTTTGGCATATTGTCTTTTATAATCTTTGCATTGAAGGATT
>CAYJQG010000040.1:0-4225 GCA_964372325.1 uncultured Candidatus Saccharibacteria bacterium | reverse complement strand
TGAGCAACAATTGTCGTTATCTACATTAGAGTCCAGAGTATGGTGCGGTTATACATTGAATTTTTGGAGTACAGTGCTATACTGCGATAAGCATTTTGATAAAGGGAAAGCAATGATTGATAAAACAAAAACTGTAAAAGATTCGGCGATTATTGATGCGCCGTATGTATTATTCGGTGGAGATCTGAATTTTAATGAGACAGTATTTGGTGGCTTAGTGTGGGCAATGGCCGATCGCTATGCAGGCACTGTTGCCTGTACTCATAGTGGGAAAACCTGCGTGACGCTGCTACTTGACTCTGTGCATTTTTGTGGACCCGCGTATAAGGGTGAGGTGTTGCTCTTCAGCGCCTTTATGAATAGAGCGTGGAATACATCGATGGAAATTGAGGTGCATGTTGATGTGCGAAATTCCGTAACCGGAGAACGACGCTCAGTGGCGAGTATGTATTTTACATTTGTTGCAATTGACAAAGAAAATAAACCTACGACGTTGCCGGAATTGGTACCGGTGAACGCTGAGGAGTGGCAAAAGGCAGGTGCAGCAGACGTACGTCGAAGTCTGCGTTTGCAACTAGCGGAACAAGCAAAGCGGCAACCGCATGAGGGGGAGGTGGAGTAATGGTTTTTGCAATGATTGGTTGGAGTGTGCTCATTACGTTGGGGCTTGCGGGGGTCGTGTATTGGGTGATTAAGAGGAATCGTTTGGTGATTATCGAGGGCGAAATTGTTGAGATCGAGCATGGCCACGGAGAGTCTTCGGGATTATGTGTTACAGTGATCGTGAAAGATTACGATGGAGTGCGTCATGTCATGCGGGTGCCGTATACGATTATTGTAAAATTAGATACGCCAAGGATAAGCACTGGGGACAAAGCAAAATGTACGTTTGATAAGTATGGCCACGTAAAAAAGTTGGTTATCGTAAAGGAATTATAACGACAGCATAGTCGTTATTTTTTAGTCTAAATTTGACAAGCTCGCGAAACTTTCTTAGCCTATGAAAAGTTCTTCGATGGCATGAGGAGAAGCTAATGGAGCGGATATTGATTCTTGGTGGTACGCGCGGACTTGGTCGAGAGATTGCAATCGAGGCGTTGAATATGGGGGTGCAACCTATTATTATTGGTCGTTCGGCGGCCGAGGCGAGAGAAGATCCTAAACTCAGTGGAGCAAAATGTATTGTTGCGGATCTCACGCGACCTCAAGAATTCGATGCGGTGCTTAACGAGATATGGCGAGAGCCTGAAAATCTTCCGTCGCAAATTTTCTGGGTCGCAGGGGAATATCACCGTGGTCCGCTTACCAAAATGGGCGATAAGCTCGAGCGTCTGATGCGCCTATATTTTTATGGCCCAGTTTCGTTTTTGGCGAAGTACCATGAGAGGGTATGTGGCGTTGATGAAAAAGTAGCAAAAGCGTATGACCTCATTGTTATCGGGTCGGTGTTGGCATATAAAATTGGTAAGCCGCAAGCGGTATTCTGTGGACTGCAAGCTGCGAAAGTCCACTTTGCTCGGTCATTTGCATTTGAACTTTCACGCGATCTTCCTGGGGCGATAACTTTGATTGTGAACCCATGGGCGATGAAGACTGATTTTTTCAAGGGGGAGAAGGGTATAAAAACCGATACGTTCATGGACCCTAAAGAGGTTGCAAAAATTATCTATAAGGAACTCAACGATTTGCCCGGCGCAAAGTATTTCGATCCCAGCGAGGTAAGTAAGGGCACTCCGCCGGTTGAATTGAATTTGCTTCGTACCTCTGACGGCTCAATCGAAATTCGTCGCGGCCCACAAACTCCTGAGTATTAAATAAAATTCCCCCGATGTACGTCGGGGGCTTATGTTGCTAAGGAATTCTTTTCGAAAATACGGGGAGTACGTGCGGCGTATCGAATTTTCCTTCGCAAACGTGAGTCCCGATATTTGGTCGTTCGCGGTGCCAGTAACGCCACTCATCATTGACTCCATTATTTTGCAAACGAATGATGCTCGAGGATTTGCTGCCGTAAGTGTCGTCGGGTTCGTCCACACACGTGGCGTTGATCCAATCACCGTGGATAGACAAGAGTGGGGCGAGATTTTGCGGCGTAGGTTCAAGCCTTGCAACTTCTTCCCCATTCCAAAGTTCGAGGATATTCCGAACCCGTGCAGGTGTTTCGGGGGTGATGGTACGGCCAATACCATGATTAGTAATGACAAGTAACCCATGTTCTTCCATTGAGCTTTGCACAGCTTGGCCGTCACCACGCAAGAGAGTAATGTTCGACCGGTCAATGATTACCAAGTTGAACCCGTTAAACATTCGACCATCAAAGCAAGAGAGATCTTCATACGCATCAAGCGTAGAACGATATTTTAAGGCTCTCATCACGAGCATGCCGCGACTCTTTTTGCCCGAAACAGAAGTGACATCGCTGCGGTTGGTGATAGCTACAAGCATGCCATATTTATTTACACCGATCCAAGTGCCACCACGTGCGGAATCTTTTGGTGCGTAGATCGACATGTCGGGGCCACGCAGTAGAGGAGTTTCCGAGGGTCGGTCGAGTTGTTCGTCACGATTTGCCGCAACAACAATGGGAAAATTCTTAAAGATATTTTTTGCGACAATCAAGGTGCACATGCTCCACCTCTTTTTTGGTAGGCCTCATTAATATAATTGAAATCAGAGAATAAGCAAATTTTAGTCGTTCAGTTACTAAACAAGTTGACGATCGTCAACTTGTTTAGTAACTGGTTTTACAACACCAATATTTGGAAGTCCGACCTGCCTGCCGGCAGGCAGGCTTCCAAATATTGGGGGAGCAAGAAATGCGGAGAAAGAAAAAAACCGACGAGTGTATCGTCGGTTATGTTTTTGCAACTTGTGGAAGCGTGGCAACAATCGTTTCGATTTCTGCCATTGCGCCGATTCCTACATCGCCGCAGGCAAGTGTTTTTTCGACAGGCGGGATAATAGTAAGTTTTGGGTACCAACGCCGAAGTGTTTTGAGATGTTCGGCAGTCGCGGGATGCACCCACATGTGGGTATTCATCGCAGGAACAAGGATAATGGGTTTTGCAAAATCCCATGCGCGCATAGTGCAGGTGAGCAAATTATCTGCTATGCCATGCGCGAGTTTGCCCAACGTGTTTGCAGAAATTGGAGCGATAATCATCGCGTCGGCCCAACTACGGAGGTCGATGTGCGGAATCGGGGAGTGTGGAACATATCGTGCATATTTCCACTCTTCGGCATCTCGCCACAGTTTGACGTTTGGGATGAAGGGATTAAAGAAATACAGTGCGGGTTCAGTGGCGATAATCTGCACTTCATGACCGCGCTTCAGTAGTTCGGTAACAAGTTTTGGAGTAAGTGTTGCGGCAACACTCCCGGTCACGCCAAGGAGCATCTTCATACAGTACCCCTCGTTAGTTTTTCGTGTAGCACCTCGGGTAGTAAGTCGCGCTTCATTTCCACATGCGTGCCGTCAACACCGAGCAAGTATGCGCGTTCCTTAGCCCATTCAAGGCAATTGGCAACAACGAAGTCAGCACGAGAGGCGACCATGCTCGCTTGCGCGATTTTTAGTAATTCAGCATCAGAAATTCCTACCTGAAGTTTAAACTTTACGAGCGTGCCTTTAAAGCCCCACGGTTCGCGAATTTGGTCGATAAGTTTTATCGTAGGAATGAGTTCGAGATACAATCTATCGTGCGACGAAGGAATTTTCTTGGTCGCGTCGACGGGCTTCAGCGAACCAGATTCATCAATTAAAACTCGCGAAACTTTGTAATCGCTCACCGCAGCAGAGTGGATAATGACATCGTATGGCGTGCGGCGGATTTTCCATTCCATGAGTTCTTCGAGTTCGTGAAATGTGTGAAATGGACTTACGTATACTCCGGATTCGCTAACGAGTTTGGGGCTTGAAGTGAGTAGTGTTACGGCGTGTCCGGCACGGTGAAAATATTCAGCAATATTCGTTCCCGTTCTCCCATGGAAAATATTTCCAATCGAACGCACTTGGTCAATAGGAACTTCCGTTGAGCCTGCGGTAACAAGCACGCGCAGTGGGTGCATATGAGTGTTCCTTAATGTCAAAGATCGACGCCTTCATGATAAGGTTTTTTGATCTATATTGCAAGTGGCTGTACTGGTCCATATGATTGTATCAATGTGATTATGGTCTTACCGTGGGGTTGCCGTGGAAAGGTGTAGGGATTTATCAAAAAAATCT
>CAYJQG010000039.1:0-4282 GCA_964372325.1 uncultured Candidatus Saccharibacteria bacterium | reverse complement strand
TATATTGCAGAACGGGGTGCTGTTCGGTTAGATGGTTAAATTGCTTGACACGATTTATATGTATCATCACTTACACGGACCCCACTGGTGGAGATCATGACGCGTTGCGCTGCACCCATTATGACTCCTCCAAAATGCGGGGCAACCCGCATGTGGTGAGCGAACTTCCCCCAAGAACTCACTTCTTGGTGGCAGACGAAAATCTGCTGGAATTTTCTCGGGGAGTACACTGTAGAGCACTCGATCGTCTTCAATGGTTCGCGGACGACCACTGATATCTCGATGTATTCGCAGCCCATCTTCAAGGCGCATCATTAGACTTGCCCCCGAATAACATTTTGCCTCTTTTTCTTGAATTTTGGCTCCGACTAGTATTAAAAATTTTCGACAGATACACTTGTATATGTCTCAAATTTTTAACTTCGTCTCGCCTAAAATTCAAGAAAAATTGATCAAAAGCTTATTCGGTGGCAAGTCTAATTCACTGCGCAGTTCTTCCGATGTCATTGCCCTTAAGTCATCGTCCCAATGAATCGAATCGAGAATCGCATCAATTGGTATTACATCGGCTACTTCTGCGCGCCGATGTTCATAAAATAACGTGCACTGCTCCATGCCTCGCCCAATCAATGTTTCGGCCCGAGGTTCTGGCGGAGAATCACGAAGCCACTTCCACAGTAAATAGTCATCCAAGAAACAACGGTTGTCGCCACGTTGGTCGCGATGGCTTCGAATACTCCTACGACGCTCCAAAATTGTTATTCGACAATCTTCTCCACTAATATATGGGAGCTCTTCTCTTTTACTGGGCAAGATCATACTACCTCTCCATTCTCGGTACACAGAAACTCCAATTATTTTACATCTCTATACTGAAAAAGTCAAAATAATAGAAGCGGCGACTTGCCGCTCCTTAAGAAAAACTTTAGCACTTAATCATTATATAATTTAGATTCACCGACAATCGAAATACCCAATACCACGAATATCTTCATAGGCGATGAAAGTTAACTTAAACCATTGGGGGTCTTTATCTAATTCTTTAATCGTTATACCCCATTCCTCGATCTCATCGATTACCCCCTCAATCGCCGGCAAATTTTCACTATTAATGATAACATTCCTAGTAGTTTTTTTTCCCGCCCTTCAATTTTTCAAGCTTTTTCTTATAAACACAGCCTCTTTTCATTTCCCCTCCTTGCCTATGCTCGTTTAACTAATATAGTAGATCTTAAGATAAAAGTCAAGCACACGACAAAATCGGGGCTTAGGTTTGAATCTTGAAGACTACTCGATTCATATAACACCGAATTAACATTGGCATGCCAGGGTCATATTGTGGCGGGGGCACAAGGAATCGAACCCTGATCTGCTCTTTTGGAGAGAGTTATTCTGCCGTTGAACTATGCCCCCTTATTTAAAAAGCCTTGCCAATCGCCAGCAATCTCCTTGCGAGGTCGTTGCTGTGATATCTCACTACAAGACAGCCTTGATAATTTTCACACACCCGTTTTCCACTATTTTGCTTACGACATGACTTGATGAACTAACCCTTATTAATATTCGTTATTCTCGACCAGAAATCAAGTTGCTTTGACGACGAAATCACTTTGTTAAGAAGATCTACCGTCCGCCGCCAAAAGAACCGCCGCCAAAAGAACCGCCGCCAAAAGAACCGCCGCCAAAAGAACCGCCGCCGGTTTGAGACTGACTCTGTGTTGGCTCTGAGGTTGGCTGCTGTTGTTGCGCCTGTTGCTCAGGAACAACTTGGGCTGACGGTGATAACTCGGGCGTTTGTTGACGCTGCTCTGGCACTACAGAAGGCGGCTGCTGCGAAGGCGGCGCGGAAATTACTTGTGGGGTCGGAACAAGTGGCGTTTCTCTCAATTGTTCTGGAGCTGTTCTCGGCGTGAAAAAAGTTTTTTGTTCAATCAGGCGTGGCGCTGATCCGGATGGCGGCGCAACAATCGCCTCTCCTCGTGTACGAAACTTTTCGAAATCTAAACCTCGATTCTCAAACTGAGTCTTTACTTGCTCTTCGAAAAGTTTTGCGCGCTCAGGATCTTTCGTTGCCTCCCGCTTCATTCGCTCTTCAAAAAATCTTGACTGTGCGTTCAACATTTTATCGGTAAGTTGCCTCCCTAAACCTTGCTGCATCTCTTGAGTAATGCTGATTTGCTCCGGACTTTCACCTGCCATAGTTCGCATTTTTGCATAAAATCCTTCTGCGTCTTTTGCTTCCTCAAGATTTGCTTTCATCCGTAGAACGATATTCTCTTTCAAGTCTTTCACTACTGCTCCGCGTCGAGCATCAAAATATCCCTCTTCTTGATAAATTTCTAAGGTTGTCAAATCCGGCGCTCGCGTAAATTGTTTTGCCAAAAACTCTTGCCGCTCAACATTTCCAAGATTTTCGACATGTTTTTTAAAATCTGCGAGCGCTGTTTTCTGCGTCGCTGTGATATATGGAACTAATTCGGAACTAATATTGCGCGCGACATCGTGTAACACACGAAGATTTTCAACACTTCCCCCATCAAGATCCCCAAGAAACTCTGTCATTAAATTGGGATCTTGCCGTTGGAGTTCCCTTGCCCGTTCTTCAAACTGCAAAAAAAGATTCTCCTTTGCTACAAGAAATTGTTCATTCGCTTCTTGGGTAATTCCTTTTAGCTTCACACCGTCGAACACTTTTAAATACGCCGCTTCATTGCCACCTGCATGCGTGACGTATGCAGGAAGTAATTTGCGAGTTTCTTCGGGGATGTCCTCGAATTGCTTTTTAAATCGTTTAAAGGCGTTGTCTTGCGTAAGACGAATTGCATCTTTTGCTTGCTCCGGTACATTATCTTCAATAACTTTCAAAATCTCGAGGTTGCGTAATGGTTTAAATGGACTTCCATCGTTATTGAGGGTACGCTCTACTAGTGCTTGAATTTGTCCCGGGTTCTCGATGATATCTGCCGCGACTTTCATACGATCAAGTGATTTTGCTCGCGCATCTTTCACGTCTTTCAAAATATTTGCCGGCGCACTCCTTTCAAACTTACCAAAAATAACTTGATGTTGAATTTGATCTCCAAACAATTGTTCCGCAAAGTTTTTTCTTTGTTCGGGGTTGTTTTGTTCTAATCGCAAAACAAAATCTTTGATTTTTTCGGCGTCTCGTTCAAGATTCTTCAAATGTTCTACTGCTCGATCGACCTCTCCTTGTTGCAATAATACCGCTGTTTCAAATAATTTTTCATTAATAATTTTTCTGCGACGTTCGACCTTCTTTCCCGCATCAAAAGTAAACACGGTGCCAAGTTCTCGGCCAATATTTTTCAATGCATATCTCAACGTACCCGGCAATACATTATTTTGCTGTTCGGTATCTTGCTGAGCTACGTCTTCGTCTGCACGAAGAAGGTCGGACGTTGTCGTATCTTTTGTAATAACAAGAGATTCCTGCGTATTGTTCGTCTCCCCGCTTGGTGGCTGTTCTACCACTGTGTTCGCAGCATCCACGAGCACCCGAACCTTGACCGCGTCTGCCGGAGGAACAAAGTTCTGGACTTGCGTGGTTAATGCACGCGTGGCGCTCGCACCAGGGGCAAGTCCCCCGCTGTGACTCCCGCTGGGATTGGTCGTTCCCACAATCGTCCCTTGCGCGTTGAGATAATATGCGATGAGCGTGAAGTTCACCGGAATAGATTTCGTTCCTTGGTTGGTATAGGTCACGGTGGGGAGCAAGGTTTGCGGATCAACAACCACGGCAGCAACAATGAGGTCGGGGAATGATTCTACGGCCTTTGTATTTAAAAAATACCCTAAAAAAAATGTGGGGGTTAGTAAAAACAAAAAAATAGCTTTTTTCATCGAAGCTATAATAAAATTATTTTGCTTATTTTTTATTATACCACGCACCTCATCTATCCGCACAGTTGGCCTTGTGGGGTGACGCTCCGCAAGAATAGAGGCGACAGCTTAACTATCGACGAAAATAGAATGCAAATCCGCCTTGTGGCGGATTATTTCTTCGATTCCTTGTGCTTCGTGTGCTTGCGGCACCATTCGCAAAATTTTTTTAATTCGATCTTTCGCTCCACGCTCTTTTTGTTTTTACGCGAATAATAATTGATCCGTTTACACGGCTCACACCGCAATTTGATAATGTGGTCTGAATATTTTGATGCCATATGAGTATTTATTAGTATACTCCAAAACCCTAGCAATGTGCAAATATATATATGTACAATGCCTTTCCGACGATTGCAGCCACTATCGTCTGACCCCCTCC
>CAYJQG010000038.1:0-4459 GCA_964372325.1 uncultured Candidatus Saccharibacteria bacterium | reverse complement strand
TCGCTCCGATTGCGATCGGAGACCATGCCGAATCGCCTCCGACAAATCCCTTCAGGAACATGCCCGTTGTTCTACGCTCGATGTTTTGTTGGTATTTTCGTCTTGAGATGTTTCTCGAACTTGCCTGTGCTTATTTTCTCTGCGGTAGCGCATGCACAAACTTTATTGACACCATGCGTTCGTTGCCGATCGTGCGACATGTTGCACGTTTGCCGGCGCTTATGCTGCGCGAATTGATTGCGTTTGACGGGCAGCGCGTTGAGGCAAGTTATCCAGAGTTTCATGTGGTGCGTGTGAATGGACAGTTCCTCCATCTTTCGCCCGTGCTTTATAACGTTGTTGCGAATCGACGGTGTGTGGACGTGAGAGGGATTTTTGACCAGCTTCGCGGATTGGATGCGCTGAAGAAGATCGGCGAATGCGATAAATTGAGTTAGTTACAAATCCCCCGATGGGGGATTTTTTTATTTGAATAATATTGGTTTTTCGTTTATAAATAAGGGTATTATGTTTCGTGGTTTAAAAGAGTTTAATTTACCGGAAATCGAGGAGAAGGTGCTAAAGTTTTGGGCAGAGCACAAGATTTTTGAGAAGTCGGTGGAACGAAGGAAACCCCTCGACGCTGCTCGGGGCAAAGAATCAAAAAACAAAGTTTTTCGATTCTTTGAGGGGCCGCCGACTGCGAATGGTAGGCCGGCTATTCACCATGTGTTAGCGCGTGCATTTAAAGATATCGTACTACGTTATAAAACGATGCATGGGTATTATGTTCCCAGACGCGCGGGGTGGGATACGCATGGGCTACCCGTTGAGCTTGAAATTGAAAAAGAGTTAGGTATTACATCGAAACCAGAAATTGAAAAATTTGGTATTGCCGCGTTTAACGAACGCGCGAAAGCATCGGTATGGAAATATAAAGATGAATGGGAGAAACTTACTTCACGTGTTGGCATGTGGCTTGATTTCAAAAATCCTTATATCACGTACGATAATTCGTATATCGAAAGTTTGTGGTGGATTTTTAGTGAGTTTGCGAAGAAAAAGCTACTCAAGAAGTCATATAAGATTGTTCCATGGTGCCCACGCTGTGAAACAACACTATCGAGTCACGAGCTTGCACAGCCGGGGGCGTACCGTTTAACGAAGGACCCATCGGTGTTTGTAAAATTTCGGCTTAGCGCAAAGCGCAAAGCGCAAAGCGCAAAAGTTTATTTGCGGAGCGCTAGGCGATTAGCGATTAGCGATTTGCCTGAATACCTTCTTGTTTGGACTACAACTCCGTGGACGTTGCCCGCGAACGTGGCGGTTGCAGTGAACCCAAAACTTACTTATACAAAGTTTAAAGTTGGAGATGAGTACTTGTGGTCGTATAGTGTGCCGCCAACTGTAAATGGAGTCATTCCGGAGGTTGTAGAAAAGATTTTGGGGAAAAAAATGGTGGGGTTGCAGTATGAGCCGTTGTATGCGGCAGATCGCACGTCGCAGGTCGCCAAGCGTTTTTACCAAGTTCTTGCCGCTGACTTCGTTGATACAGAAACTGGAACTGGGTGCGTGCATATTGCGCCAGCATTCGGTGAAGACGATTTTCAATTAACGGATAAAACGTGGAAATTAAAGTCAGATTTTATTCCCTTGACGATCGACGACCAAGGTCACGTAGCTTCGGGATTTCCCGGTGCAGGGAAATTTATTAAAACTGCAGATCGCGATATTGTTGCGGATTTGCGTACGCGTGGACTGATATATCAGGAAGGTGTCATCGAACACGACTATCCTTTTTGTTGGCGCTGTAGCGCTCCGCTTATTTATTTTGCTCGTTCATCGTGGTTTGTTGAGATGAGTCGTTTGCGCGAGGAGTTGATGGCACGTAATGCGGAGATTAATTGGATACCCGCACATATTAAAGAGGGGAGGTTTGGTGAGTGGATTCGTGAAGTAAAAGATTGGGCAATTTCACGTGCGAGGTATTGGGGAACACCTCTCCCTATTTGGGAATGCGTGAAATGTAGCGCGCTGCGCATTGTCTCTGGGTTACGGGATCTCGACGAATATAATTTTTCGAGCAATACATTTTTTATATTGCGCCATGGTGAAGCGACTCATAACCTTAGCGACACTATCGCCTCTGGCATAGAACGCCCTAAAACTCGATCGACGCTTACCAAGAAAGGCATTGCCGACCTTGAGGTTATTGCTAAAAAAATTAAAAAAGAAAAGATTGATCTTATTATTGCGTCGCCGTATTACCGTACACAACAAACTGCAAAAATTATTGCGGATATTGCTCGGATTAAAACTATTATTTCTCACGACGGTTTAAGGGAACTAGACTGCGGTGTATTTAACGGGCGGCCGGTTCAAGAGCACAGAGACTTTTTTAAAGGAAATCAGGTTGTGGAGTTTACGAAGGCGCCTCCGAGCGGGGAGAGTCTACAAGATGTGAAGACGCGCATGATGGCAACATTACTGGAAATTAATCAACAGTACGAAGGTAGGCGTATATTATTTATTAGCCATGGTGACCCCTTGTGGATTTTGGAAGGCGCGGTGCAGAATATAAAAAATGAAGATTTGGTGAAGCTCGATTATATTCAGCTCGCCGAATATCGAGCATTATCACTGCATAACTTTCCTTATAATCGTTTGGGGGAACTTGATGTGCATCGGCCATATATTGATCAAGTTTTTTTGCGATGTGAAAAATGTCGTGGCGGGAAAATGCGACGCATTAAAGATGTCGCTGATGTTTGGTTCGATTCGGGCGGTATGCCGTTTGCGCAGTGGCATTACCCATTTGAACACAGGGATCTTGTTGATGAAGGGCACCAGTACCCTGCCGACTATATTGTCGAAGGTATGGACCAGACGCGCGGTTGGTTTTATACTCTGCTTGCAGTCGCAACAGCGCTTGGTAGGCCAGTCCCATATTGTACCGTTATTTCGTTGGGGTTGTTGTTAGATAAGCATGGTACAAAAATGTCGAAGTCGAAAGGCAATGTTGTTGACCCATGGGCATGTTTTTCGAAATATGGGGCTGATGTCGTGCGTTGGCATTTTTATACTATTAACCCTCCAGGTGAACCAAAACGGTTTGATGAGATGGATTTATTAAAAGTTTCCCGTCGTTTTTTTGCCATCGTGTACAATTCGTTTGTATTTTTGGAGACTTATGGAGCAAAGCTGAGTAGTAAATTGAACACCGCCCATCTTCGGCCCGCGCATATCCTTGATCGTTGGGTTATTGCTCGCGTGCATGTGCTTACAAGAGAGGTCACCGACCTACTTGATCGTTTTGATATTGGTGAGGCTGCAAGACGTATTGAATTATTTGTCGATGATTTGTCGCGATGGTATATTCGACGTTCGAGGCGTCGTTTTCAGCAGCCTGAAGCATATGACTTGGCGGAGGGTACGGCCACCTTGAAGTTTGTTCTTGGTACACTTGCTCAGCTCACTGCCCCGTTCGCCCCCTTTTTTAGTGAGGCACTCTACCGATCATTACATGGTGACGATAAAAATAATGAAAATCTCTCTGTGCATTGTACAGATTGGCCAACTATCGATGAGTCGCATATCGACAATGCATTACTTTTAGGGATGGAAGAAGTGCGACGTTTGGCGAATTTGGCACTTGCTGCTCGAGCTGCGGCGGGAGTGAAGGTGAGGCAACCTCTCGCTTCGCTTAAAATTCGAAATTCCTGCCTGCCGGCCGGGCAGGTGAAATCCTTGCCTGCCGGCCGGGTAGGAGAAATCCGAAAGGAACTTCTCGATATTTTAGCTGACGAAGTGAACGTGAAAGAAGTTATTTATAGTTCTAACCTTAAGGAAGAAATTGAACTTGATACTACGATTTCGGAAGTGTTGCGAGAAGAAGGAACTATCCGCGAATTTGCACGTATGGTGCAAGATTTGCGTGCGAAGGCTGGGTATAGGGCGGGGGAGGGGGCTAAGCTTGCCGTTGAGGTTTCGGCTCCATTACGTGCGGTTCTTGAACGACATCTTGTAGTATTACAAAGGCAAACCGCAATGACCGAAGTTGAGTTTAAGCGTATTACGAAGTTTAACGTTGAACTTGAAACCGATTTTGACGGAGAAAAGATTTGGGTTGCAGTGCGGAGGTAGATTGATGAGCTATATAAACTGTTTTCGCCAGCCGAGGTTTTCGCTCGAACCAACCATCCTCACTCGGCGAACGTAGTAACGAAAAATTGAGGACTCACCCGCATTTTTAAATATTGTTTGCGGGTTCAGACATCTCAATTTTTCTACTACCGTTCACCTCGTTTCGGTGGTCGGTCATCTCGCTACAACAGGCTGGTTCAAACAGTTTATATAACTCACCAAGTTTAATTTTTGGTTTTTTAAGCTTGGTAGGCCGATCTTAGAGGAACATGCCCGTTCTTCCCCAAAACTCGAATAACATACGATCGTATGTTATTCGAGTTTTGGGAAAGAGCGT
>CAYJQG010000037.1:0-4619 GCA_964372325.1 uncultured Candidatus Saccharibacteria bacterium | reverse complement strand
GTAAAATTCAGAAATTTCTGCTAAAATAGGTTCGAGCGTGGTTGTATAAATACACAAATATTAAAGACCCAGGATTGGGTCTTTAATATTTGTGCGCGTAGAAGGGAGAGAACGGGCGAGCAGATTTTTTATAAGCATTCATGTATACTTTGATAATCACTACATGTCGGTGTTGTGATCGAAGTACCGCGTTTCACTACTTTTTCACAAGGAAGGTCATGCTGTGTTACGCCGCGCAAGCATATGTATATTTCCCTGGAGGGTTCGGTACGCTCGACGAATTTTTCGAACTGGTCACGCTTATTCAAACAAAAAAATCGAATCTGAAGACAGAGATATTTATCAGATTGTTGACACACCAGAAGAGGCATTGGAAATGATCAAAAAGACTCCGGAAAGAAAAAGCTTTGGATACGTAGACTTGGCTCCACGAACAATGCACGGTAATATAAAATAAAAGTAGACTTGGTTCCACGGATAAGTTTTTGATCAATTTTTCTTGAATTTTAGGCGACCTGCCTGCCGGTAGGCAGGGACGAAGTTAAAAATATGAGGTATATTCAGGGAATCTATCGAATGTTTTTAAGACTAGTCGTAGCCAAAATTCAAGAAAAAGAGGCAAAATGTTATCCGGGGAGCCAAGTCTAGTATCGGTCGATAACATAAAAAAGAATTATGGGAATTTTAGATAAATTATTTGGGGGCAAAAAACCCGAGGAGCTAGAAGAAGAATTCAAGACTCCTGGGCAGCGAACTAAGGAGACATTAGAAAGCTTAGAAAAGTATGCCGCTGAGCGATTAGCAAAAATGTCACCGGAAGAACGGAAAAAATTTGAAGAGGGGAGGAAAGTAGTGCCACCACCAAAGCCAGACACATGGGGTCGGAAATAGTAGACCTCAAAGCTCTGAGTTTCGTAATTCAGAGCTACAAAATCTTGGGGGTTTATCCATCCGTAGCTTGATGCGAATGAGGATTTATCGGTGTATTTGCCCGAAAGCCTAAAAGTTTGTTAGGATTTTTTTAGTACCTCAGACTTCGAATTGCAGAAAACATAATTTTTATAATCCGAAGTTTGATATCTGATATCCGAACAATAGCGCGGTTAGCTCAGTGGTAGAGCGCGTCGTTGACATCGACGAGGCCAGAAGTTCGATCCTTCTACCGCGCACAAAATTGCTTTTGTGCAATTTTTGCGAGTAGAAGGGAGAGAACGGGAAAGGGGTCGGGAAAACGGGAGTTTTCCCGTAGCGGAAGTTGGGAACCGATGGGTTCCCAGGCGCAGCCCCGAGTTCGTCGAGGGGCGAGCAGTGAGATTCCCTCCTACCGCGCACAAGCATTAATAACATAAGCACCGAACAAAACTCGGTGCTTATGTTATGCGTAGTTTATGTTGAGTATTTTTTACAGAGTAGAACGGTCCGATAATGATTAAACTGATAATCGTCGGATATTTTTTGGTATAGAAAAAAGAGAGTGTGGGCGAGTGGGGCCTGAGTTACTAAACAAGTTGACGATCGTCAACTTGTTTAGTAACTCTTACGAGTATGGATCTTGCGCCCGTAAAATTTGCTTTATTCGATTGAATATTGTTAACTGTAATATAGTAGACTAAGCATACGGAGCGTGGGTGTATGGGCGCAGTTCTGGTTGCTGCGGCGATGTTAGTTGGCAGTATTCTTGTAGTGTTAGCACTACAGCTCATGGGTAAGATTAAGGGCAGTAAGGTGAACCTCTACATCGGCCTACTCAATTTTGGTGTTGCGGGGTGTGACGTTATGCTTGGCTGGTATTGGTTGGCGGTAGCGATGACAATACTCGGTGTATTGTTTGTGTGTAGTTGGTATTTCTTAGTAAAGAAGTCCGCAGTCGATAAAAATTCATAATCTCAATCGAGATTATTTTTTTATGAGCGTAAGGTCTAAGATTATTCGTCCATCTGGATCTTTCTTGCTGAGTACGTAGGTTGTGGAATTGTTTTCTCTCCAAATAAATCCACTTGGTGCATGCACGGTATATTGAAAAGATGAACGGTTCCCCGACTGGCGTTCGAATACAAAACGATAGTTAATTTCAGTGTCCTTGAGGGGAACATGTTTCGGAAGTGCATAGCGGAGAGTTACGGTGCGCGATTCACCAGAGGGGGTAGTGACATAATTTGCAAATGTTGTTTTTTTAAATTGAGTAAATGTGGTAACGCGTAGCTCGGGGAGTTCGCGGATGGTGGACTCAATGCTTTGGAGGTCGGGGTCAAGCGACGCAACGAGACCTGCACGATGTTCTGGGGTAGTGCGCTGGTCGTGGCCAGTAATAGCGAGTAGTGTGCTTCCGAGGGGAGTGAGGAGTTGGAAATAGTTTTTATTTTTTTTGTTATACCACCATTCGGGGCGTGTTGCACCGTTATGAGTACGGGTAACCGTTACTGCGTTTAAGACGCTACCATCATCAGCGATTACTGAATCGAGTATAGTCGATACGTCGATAAACGCGTCGGTTTTTCCAGAGGCGATGTTGCTGTCAACCCAAGCAAAATAATCGGTGAAGCCAGAAAAATCTTCGCGGTATAAGGCGCCACCGAGCCCCGCTGCGTTGAGGTAAATTTCGAATGAACGGTTCGGGCTAAAAGCCATAATGTTTTTTGTGCGCACATTGTTTTTTAATACAGTCGCAATTTGTTGTTTTTGTGTAGGGGTAAGGTTACTGAGAGCTTCCAAAAATAATGGAGTAAATACTTGTAATATGCGCTTTGGTTGGCGTCGCGTTTTGTCTTCAGACGACTCGACAGTTTGCTGAATCGCTTCAAGAAAGTTTTCAGAAGTTAAGGTGAGGTTGTATTCGGGTAGTGTGATTGGCGGTAAAACTTTGAGCATGTCGATGATAGTGAAGGTGCTTATAGCGATAGCGAGTGAGAAATGCGTATCGGTGTCGCGGTAGACGGGCGATTGCTCAAGAAACGACAGTACCTTAGCGGCAGAAGTTGGAAAATCGAAAAACCAATTCGCGTCTCGTGCGCCCCAATATGGGGTAAGTGGTTGGAGTACTCGTGGTGGGAAAATTTGGAGCGTGAGTTTGCCGTCGGGATAATAAATATCGTTTACGGCGATAGTCCTAATATTCCCATTAGCGAGAGTCAAATCTGCATAACTCCCAATAAACCCACCTGCCGGGCGAAGCTCAGAAGGGTTTTGGAAAAATAGTGCGATGTGCGTTTCTGTGGCGGTATCAAGAAAAGTAGTTACATCTTGTAGTAATGCATTGACAATAGAAAATTGAGAAACAAACGTACTATAATCGTGGGGAAGTGCTACGCCAAACGTTGCTGCCGCAGCAGTTAGGATCTGCGACTGTTTTTGGAGTGTAGCCATACCGGTACGAATATTTTTTAGCGCTACAATAAGTTTCTCGCCCTCTCCATTGAACATCATGTGCATGGCATCTGCCTCGAGTGCTTGAATGGCGCGAGTAATTTCTTGTCCCGCACTAAGCGAAGATGCGAGTGCCTTGAACGCTTCTTGGGCGACCGTGATGTTTGGGAAAAAATTACCCCCAATATTTAACAGCGATGTAAGGCCAAAATTATTCAGCTGTTGTTTTACGCTTTCAATGTCACGACTCGTGGTCGAAAGTAGTTGTTGGCCGCCGGAAACGTCGAATGACTGTAGTGCCGCGCCACCAGCACGTAAATTGTTTATGGTGCTGCTGCTGAACCCATATATAATAGACTGAAGGTGTAGAAAAGAGACAAATGCAAACAGTAACAACGCAACAACAATAATAATGGTTGCATAGAATGCAGTGCGGAAAAAAGAGCGTTTACGATAAATAATACGAGGGTGTTCGGATGGCATAAGTGGTATGGTTGCAATAAGTAGGGCAATCATTTATAGTATGATACATATTATGGATCAAGCAATAATGGCAAAAATTAAACCAGGGGCAACCGTTAAGGTATACGAACGGGTGAAAGATGGCGACAAAGAACGCGAAAGCATGTTCGAAGGGTTGGTGCTCGCACGTAAGCATGGTTCTGAACCAGGCGCGAGTTTTATGGTACGCGGAGTAGTTGCGGGAGTAGGCATGGAAAAGATTTACCCAATTCATTCTCCAAAAATTACGAAAGTAGTTATTGTAAGTTCTCCTAAAAAAGTACATCGTGCGAAATTGTATTATGTGCGTGATCTTTCAAAGAAAGAAACACGGCAGAAAGTCGGAATGACCGCGAAGTAAGAAAATCCCCCGAAGGCTCTCGGGGGTTTTTATTGGGTTTACAAAGGCACACGGTACGCTATAAGCTATAAGCTAGAGATCTAAAGAATGCCCAGGTGGCGAAATGGCAGACGCACTACCTTGAGGTGGTAGCTCCCGCAAGGGAATGGAGGTTCGACTCCTCTCCTGGGCACCAAGACAAAACTTTTTGGTTTTTTAAGAGCCAGATCGTGGGCGGCACAAAGTGCCGCCCACTGATTTTGCGGCGCATTCGCGCCGCTTTCCGCGCCTTCGGCGCGCACCCGCCCGCCCGCCAAAACGAGGTTCGAGCCGAACAAAGTTCGGCAAGCAACCTTTTTCGCAAAAAGGTTGCTCTCTTGTGCGATTTTAGGCAGATTCTCTGCCTCTTTTATCC
>CAYJQG010000036.1:0-4689 GCA_964372325.1 uncultured Candidatus Saccharibacteria bacterium | reverse complement strand
TTGCGAAGGATATGTTTCCCAAACGGATATCGTACTCACGAAAACAGAATAGTTTTGTTTCGACAAAACTTTCTTCTACCTCAGACCCGCCCTATCAAAGATATATTAATGACGGGCGGGTCTAAAGGGCATGTTTCTCGAAACGATATCCGTTCGGGAAACATTCGTTATTGCACTTGCCTATCGGCAGACAGGCCTGCCTGCCGATAGGCAGGACTCCCTCAAAGTCATGAGCCGAGACGTACATAGTGCGAGGGGTTACCACACCATCATCTCCGGCCGACCCCAAACGCCACCGTACCCCGTTCATCGATATCGCGCACTTCATCGATTGTTAGCGGGATCACTAACGCAAGCTTTGTATTATCGAACGGCAAAATGTTGTCAATTGTGGTACGTGTACCATTTAACAATAATCCACGTCGGTTTTTTAGCAACACGCTAACGACAATATCGGATATACTATTCGGACTTGCATTTTCTACAATACCCTCGACCATTACTTTGCCATTACTTACTTTTGTTGTTATCCCACGTACCGTTACCCCTACCGCTGTTACTTCTTTTTCTAACACCCATGTATAACTCCCTAACATTACCCTACTATTAATCACATCAGTAAACGGTACATCAATGGCTGGAGACACCACGCGCGCTGTTACCCCAGCGTTTATACTCATCTCGCCGTCAACACTACCAAGAATTTTTTGACCTCTCCCGTATATGTATAAAGTATATGATAGCGTCTCGACGCCGTATTCAGTATTGCTATTTTGTATTTGTAAAAATACGGTGGTTTTTCCACCCGGCGCCTCAAAGAGTTGCACCGGCAAAACATTAATCGGCGTTAATCGTTTTATCGCACAAGGTATACACTGGCCCCCACAATCAACAGCCTCCTCCCGTTGATTCTTGATATTATCAATACAACTTGCGGGAGCGCTAAAGAAAAAGAAATACACCAGCAGAGCGAACGCCCCCAAGCACACCGCATAAAACAACCCGTATAACAATTGCTTTAATAACCTCGTAACTCGCATACTGCTTATAATAACCAAGTTCGTGGCAATTGACGAATATCCCTACAATACACTACGCTAAGCCTTAAGCACATTAATAATGAGGTCACATGAACCGCTTCGCTCTTCTTGTTAGTCTTGCGCTCCTTTTCTCCGCTACCGTTTATGCACAGACACCCGCAAAAGCCGATGACGAAGCACGTAAAATTAACGAGTATTACAGCCGTGTCGTTTGTGATATCGAAACACGTATCACGGTTACAGTCGATGGAGTACGCGATTACCCCAACAGTTTTCCTATTCGAATTGGTACTATCATGAATGGTGATTACCCCGAAGACATTGTCACCATCGCCCACAAGTTGAGCGACAATGAAATCGCATTCAGTGGTACGGGATTTTTTGTTGAAGAGAGGATTCTTGCTACTGCTGCTCATGTGGTAAAGATTAAGGACGACGTACTCGATATGATGATGTTGGTGCCCAAAATTAAAGTGGAGGGTTACAACTATTGGATTACCATGCGAGTGAACTCTCCCGATGGAAAATCTACTGAAATTAGGAAATTCAAGGCCGAACTTCTTGGCGCAGACACCAATAGTGACACCGCGCTACTCTCCGTCCATGACATTGATTCGAAATTGTATAGCATCGCACCCATCGGTGACCCCGACAAACTGATGATTTCCGACCGGCTCTATGCGCTTGGTACTCCGTTTGGACTTTCGTATACCTTTACCGATGGCAAGGTGAGCGGCCTACACCGCATTCTTGATTTCTGGTATTTGGAAGATTTTATCCAGACCACCACGCCAATTAACCCTGGTAATTCGGGTAGTCCGTTAATTAACTCTGCTGGTGAAGTTGTGGGGATTAACGACCTTACCATTCGTGGTGCAAACGGAACTGCATTTGCCGTATCGATTAAACTCTTAGACGTCGCGCGTCTCAAAAAGGGCGACGTTATACTTGGTTGGTTCGGCGCAGAAGCACTCCTTAAGAATATCGCCCGTAGTGGTTCTGACGATGATCCTGAGTTTGACGACGTACGTAAATTGAACAACGAGACTGGCATAAACAGTCTTCGCTCCCTTGAACGGCTACTACAACTCACCAAAGAACGTTTTGCTGTGGTGAAATCCTTAGATGCTACACGCGACCGAGATGGGAACATTTGCCCCGCAAAACGTGCAGGCTTGAAGCGTGGTGACCTTATTACGAAGGTGAATGGTAAACTCGTTTCTACCGGGATGGAGGTTCGACTTGCAATTTCCGGTGTCGATGTTGGACAAAATTTTCCGGTTGAGGTTACTCGTGTTACGCAAGGGAAGACTAGCGAAATGACTATTGTCGTCACAATGGGAGACCCCAAGAAACGCTTAATGAAGTAACGCGTAATTCCCCGATGTACATCGGGGAATTTTTTGTTATACTCATTATAGCTCACTACTAATGAGGGCTCGTTATGTTTTCTCGCGTGCATTTTTTTGGCTTCCTGCTTCTGCTTTCTTTTGCATTCTCCTTCCGTCCCTTGGCTACGCCAATCTTTGGCCAAGACATTACTCCTCCAATACCCAAAGTCACTGAACAACCCAAAACTCCCCCGTTACCAACCCAAGATGAAGTTTTCCGGGAATATAGAATGGTAAGAGATGCGCTTCCAGATCCTGCTGAACTTTTTACGTTACTCGCCTACCTTGCCGCACGCGCAGACTCGAAAGATCAAAACGTTATGAATGCGGAGCAACGCGCATTGCTCGATAAATCAGGAAAGGGGTTCTGGAGCGTCGCACTGTACTCTCAACATATTAGCGGACGTTTCCAAAATAAAGATCTTTGGGATGAACGGAAAGTAAAAGAAATTCGTGGGCTAATCACGAAGATGCAAGCGCACGCCGATGCAATGATGAATGCATTTATGGCACTTATGGCAAATCCGGTGCCCGATCCAGCAAAACTCGCCGAATGGAAAAAAGAGGCACAAGAAACATTTGCTAAAGAAACCAAATAGATAAAACCCCCGACGTATGTCGAGGGGATTTTTTTATTAGACTCGGCTCCCGATAAGCTTTTGATTGATTAAAAAAATCAAGAAGATACATCTTGGGTTATACACAACCAATCAATCACAATCACAAAAAATTTAATTTACGTTGCGTTGCTATATTATTTTGAGGAACATCCCGCAGACCTCGCCCGCCATTATTTATCTATAAAAAAGGCGGGGTCGAGGGAGAAGAAGATTTTGTCGGAACAAAATCATTCTGGTTCTGAAAAATAATATAGCAGCGCAACGTAAATTAATAGACTTGTTGCCTAATAAGCTTTCGGACTATTTTTTAGCTTTTTCGTCTTCCGCGACAATCATCTTACGTGCTACTTCTGTTGTTTCTCTTAGTCGTTCGTACACTCTTCTTTTCTCTTCTACCGTTAATTCCTGGAACAATCCATATAGCTCGAAACCATTACCGCCGGCGATTTCTAGCGCCCTTTCAAATGACTTTTTTCCCATTATGCTCTCCATATTTGCAAATTATTAATTATAAATAATAAAACTATTTTTTAACATTTTTAACAAGGTCTTCTCTTATGGCATCCTCTACCGCTTTCACTTCTTTTAGTATATACCGCTTTTCTTCCACGCTCAGCTTTCCCCATAGACCATAAACCAGTCCTATCCCAAAGCCGTTAAGATTGCGAACAATCTCTTTAGCCTTGTCTATCGGTTTTTGATCTTCCACTTTTTTATTTCCGCCGTTTATTTCTTCCATACCACTTATCATATGATACTACAAAAAAAATTGCAATAGCCAAAAATCTCCTCCGCCAGTTGGCGGAGGAGATTTTTTTGTTACGATCAATGAATTCCGGGCAAATCCTACTTTCCCAACCGCGGATTGCAGTAAGTATCATCGGAGTAATACGCTTGCACTTCTCTGTTCGGAATGGGAAGAGGTGGAGCACGCATTACTAAATCACCAGGAAATCGTTAACCATAACCATTCACCAATACGCCCCCTGGAGCAGGAGCACGAGCACTTATGAAAAGTTCTATTACGTACTCAGAACTTTGCTCTTGCGGAGCCAGAAACTTTTTTATTTCAAGCGAGCCAAGGAGCGTTTCGGGGGTGTGCCCCCAGTGGCACTCCGACGAAACGCGACAATGGCGCAGCTGAAATAAAAATGTTTATGCGCTCGAACTACTGCTGCAGGGGGTGCAGACGGCCTATTAGTACTGCTCGGCTAAAACCCTTACGGGCCTTACACCTACAGCCTATCAACGTGGTAGTCTTCCACGAGCCGCTCAATGCGCAGCAGTGGAAACACCAAGCTCTAAGCACCAAATCACAAATAAACAATAACCTTCAATTTTGAAAATTGATATTGGAAATTTATTTGGAATTTGGAATTTGGAATTTGATATTTCCAGTGCCGCGCACTGAAACACCTTATCTTGGGCTAGGCTTCGCGCTTATATGCTTTCAGCGCTTATCCCTTCCGAACATAGCTACCCAGCAATTCAGTTGGTACTAAAGCTGGTAGACCAGAGGTTCGTTCAATCCGGTCCTCTCGTACTAGGATCGACTGCCCTTAAGTGTTAACGCCTATAACAGGTAGAGACCAACCTGTCTCACGACGGTTTGAACCCAGCTCACGTGCCCTTTTAAGT
>CAYJQG010000035.1:0-5543 GCA_964372325.1 uncultured Candidatus Saccharibacteria bacterium | reverse complement strand
ATCAACGACAAGCACTGCCAATGGAATATCAATGTAATTCCATAACTTGAAGGCCGTCCTGTGCACTAGCCGCTGGCCAGATCGAACCATCGATCTAAATATTGGTGTTTCTGACCGCAATACAACACTCAGCAGTTCTTCTACCTCGGGTAGCTCGCCGCCACCATTACCGCGCAAGTCAAGAACCATTCCCCGTGCATCACCAATTGATGCCTGCATTTCTACAACGCCAGCAAAGTCATCTTTGGTATTAAATTCAGTCACGCCTATTTCTACAATATAGCCCTCGTGCCAATGTACGAGCTTTACATTCGACAAACTCTTTACCTTATTCCCCATAACAAATTCCATGCACTTCTTTTTCGCTGGGCGCCACACCTCCAAACGCACCGCACTAAGCTTAGACATCGCCACACACAGTCGCCGTAGGTCACTACCCAACAACTCCCCATTCAGCAACCGCAACTCATCGAAATTTGCGACACCCGCTTTTGCTGCTAGACTTCCGCTGAGTACCCCATATACATACAACACATTGTTCGGCGTTTTCTTTATAAGTATTCCAATATTCAACAGCGCTCTTGTCTCGTCGCCCGACAACCCATACCCCGCCGGTAAATCTACATTCCTTGATATGCTCGTGTGCGAAGATTTGAGCGATGCAACCATTGCTTCAGCTGCCGCAAATACTAGAGAGTCCTTTGCAATTGCTTTATTATTTGCAACCAATTGTGCTGACGTCCCAAATGCTTTTTCGAACTGCTGCCACATTTTTTCTTTATCTTTTTGCGTTGTTATTCTCTCTGGCACATATGCATAGCCGTGGTCGTGTAGATACATCTCAACTCCATGGAGCGCAGCGTTTAACAACTTGTCTAATTCAAGCTGCTTTTGGTTGACGTAATATTTTTCTAATTTTTCATTAATTTCCTCTAAAAGCTCTCTGCCCTTATACCCCCGTACCCGCGTCTCGATGATATATCTTTTTTCTTTTTCAAGCTCTTTGAGCTTCTTCAACTCTCCAACAAGCGCTATTGGTGCTAGCGTCACCACCATCAAAAAACTCAACGCGATCATTGCCAATGCACATTCTCGCAGCCTACGCATGGCCGATCCTCCTCCTTTTGCGTGTTCTCAAATAACCTTCACTATCTTACACCATTAAGCCTATTTATTGCAACTTTAGACTTGGCTCCCCGGATAAGCTTTTGATCAATTTTTCTTGAATTTTAGGCGAGACGAAGTTAAAAATTTAAGACATATACAAGCGTATCTGTCGAAAATTTTTAACAATGTCGTAGCCAAAATTCAAGAAAAAGGGGCAAAATGTTATCCGGGGGCAAGTCTATTAAATACCGCACAAGCTTTTAGCTTTTTCGCTTCATTTGTTGAAGCCCTTTGAGCCGGTGGGGTGAATCGGACACCCGTCTTCGCTTTACAAAAGCGTTGCTCTGCCATTGAGCTACACCGGCATTCCATCATTTTAGCACAGCAAAATTCGGGATACAAAGCCCCAGATTCTTGTCAATAGCCCCTTGTTGACAGACGATTTTTTTGATGTATAATACTTGTAGTTCTTTATTGAGGTAGCGATGAGTCATATTGCTGCATGTGAATGTACGCTCGGCAAGATAGATATGGGTGTATTTCAAGAAGCGATTGCTCTGGTTGCGAAAGCAATGGGCGGACGCGTAGGAGATGGAATCGACTCGTACGATGAGGGTAAAAATGTAAAAACTTGGGCTGGTAAGAAAATTATTGCCTCAATTCGGACGAAAGATTTGCCGCAGGGAATTGGATTTATTTTAGAAAAGACTGGAAAAATTTCTTATGTTACCGACAAGCTCTATGAAGCAGAGACCGTTACAGGTTTGAATAGGAGCGATGCGCGCTTCAACCCACTTATGAAGAAAAGTGAAAAGGGTTTCAGTGCGTTACAAAGCGGAATTGAGGAGGTATATACTCTACTCGCGGTGCAGGGTGCGCTGAAGGCGTTGGGTTATGAAATAAGCGATGTACGCAAGGATGAAGGTATGACAATCGTTCAAGGAGAACTCGCGTGAACAAGAAAATCGCGGTAGAGATCAGTAATGGTGGGCGAGCGATTACCATTGACCTTGGTGGAGCGCTTGATGCGGGGTGTTGTGGTTGTGTGGCGTCGAAACTTAACGCAGAGTTACGTATGCGCGGCATTATCCTTAAGACTCGTGCTGTAGCATGCAGACTCCCCGTTGCCGAGCGGGCACTCGCAAAGTTGCGGGGTATGTGCAACGAATCACCCATTGATGCGAGTCAGGCAATCAAGCGGAGGATCGTACAATGAAAAAGATCACCGTGGTTATCACTGGGCCGAAGCAGATCGTAATTGACTACGAAGGTTTTGTTGGGGGCGAATGTCACGAAGAAGCGAAAAAACTTATGGCACAGCTTGAAAAGTGCGGAATAAAAATTGCGGTGCGTCAGTGCGAAGAAAAACCACAAGATGGCTCTACGAATTCGAATGAACAAGGCAACCCTGAAAGAGTGCGCGAATAAGCTGCACCTTGCGACTCCGACGTAAAAATACGGCGGAGTTTTTTGTTGTTCATACGATAGCGCGGGGAGGAATTCGGCTTCGCCTCTCGCTGGCTTCCGCCAGCTCGGGCTAGCCACCGCCTCGCGCGCTCGGCACCAACTCGTGCCTCGCGCATGGCTACTGCGTTCGAGTCCCGATCGCGACACCAGCAGTGGTGTCCCTCCGCACCCACATATAAATAATCCATCGTTTGATGGATTATTTATATGTGGGTGCGGAGGGACTCGAACCCCCGTAGTCCTAAGGACGCCGCGTCTACAGCGCGGTGCAATTGCCACTATGCGACGCACCCTTACGTCAATATATAATAGCAAATAATTGACCGCCCTGCCTACCGGCAGGCAGGCCTGTCTGCCGATAGGCGGGCCTGCCCGACGGTTAGGCGGATCTACCACCTGCCCATCCACTTCAAAAAACTACAGCTATTATTAGACTTGGCTCCACGGATAACATTCCGCCTCTTTTTCTTGAATTTTGGCTACGACTTCGTGAAAAAATCTCAACAGACCTGCCTGCCGATAGGCAGGTCGCTCAAAATTCAAGAAAAAATGATCAAAAGCTTATCCTGGGAGCCGAGTCTATTTTTTATCGAATATGTCTTCACTAGGCTGCGATTCAGCGCCACCGTTTTTTGTATTCCCATTCTGCTCGCCACGTACTTTGATGATACCAGCGTTCACCAAATTTTCAATTTTTAAATTCCACACACGTATCTGCCGCAGAATCTTTTCTGCCGCTCCGTTCAACACCACATCTATTCTCCCCGTTGGGAGACGCTTCATAATTCGGTCCATAAAACCCTCTTTCCGAAACCCCGGAACTTCATCGGGAATGCGTGGCAGTACATGGGCGAGGATATATATTATCACCCCTAAGCTTACGGTTAAAATTATTTGGAGAGAAAAAGAATACATGTTCGTTGGCGAGACGCATATCGCGCATCGCAGATCGCGTATCGCATATCGTAACAAATCGCGATTAGCATTTTCTAAAGCTCATACCTACAAAACCGTTCTACTTTGATATTCTCTCCAACACGCGCGATAACACCCTTTACTAATTGGTCGATGGTGAGTGTCGGGTCTTTCACGTACATGCCTTGCAACAGCTCTTCTGTAGATGCGGGGTTCATCGCGGCAATATGCATTGTGAGATTATGAGCTAATTCACGGAACGGCTCCGAACGCACGACGAAGTCTGTCTCGGCTCGTAGCTCCAACAGTACTCCAACACGATTGTTGTGGACGTAAGACTCTAAAAGACCCGCTCCGGTTTTTCGATCAGACTTCTTCTCGGCCTTCTGTAAACCTCGTTCTAACAGCAACGCTTTTGCTTTCTCGAAATCATTACCCGTTTCGTCGAGCGCCCTCTTGCAGTCCATAATACCACCACCAGTTACTTCGCGTAAACGTTGAATATCGTTGGTCATACTATTGAGCAATTACAGTAATTACCGTAATTTACTTTTCTTATTTTTCAATTTTACTTTCTTCTACTATTGTTTTCTGTTCTACTGCTTTCTCTTCTGCGCCCTTCAAGACACCGTCTAATTCATTCAATACCCATGCGATACTTGCGCGTGCATTACTATTTCCTGGTATTGGGAACGTGACTAACTCTGGGTTTGTGTCACTGTTCATAAATGCAGCTATAGGTACGTGCATGCGTCGTGCTTCGCGAAGTGCAGTTTCGTGTACTTCGGTATTAATAATCAGCATCATCTTGGGCAACTCCTTCATTGCTTCAACTCCATCAAATAAGAGTGCCATTTTTTCGATTTCACGATCGATTAAAAGTCGCTCCTTTTTTGTATATTGTTCAAGTTTTCCCGATGCGCGGTCAGATTTTAATTTCTTAAAATGTTCTACGCGGGCACTAATGGTCTTCCAGTTCGTTAATGTGCCCCCGAGCCAACGCGAAACCACATAGTACTGTCCAAATTTTTCTGCAAACGCCTTTGCAAGGTCTTGCGCTGCGGGCTGTGTCGCAACAACTAAAATTTTCCCTCCGGTTTGCACCACTTCTCGCAAGGCAGTTTTTGCTTTCGTGAGACAATCAACTGTTCTTGTGACATCAAAAATACTAATGCCGTTACGGATGGCATATAAATATTGCTGCATCTTCGGGTGCACTTTAGACTTTTTTCGACCGTACATTACCCCCACCTTCATCATCCCCTCAAACATCGGGAGTCGCGCCCTGTCTTCTTCGGACAATGCCTCTGGAAGCTCGAGTGCGGTGATTTTTTCTGCCTCCGTGCTATCATTTTTTTTCTCTGTATCTGTAGTCATAAATATAGAAAAAAGTATACATGACACCATTGCATCCGTCAAATTCAAAGCATCCGTCAAATTCAAATCGATGCCATGCATAACCTCGAATATATTTTGAATACATCCTGAACATAGAGTTACTCATCAAGTTACGCGATCGCGTAACTTGATGAGTAACTCTCAATATATATACCAAGATCCAGAATTTTGTGCGATTATACATGCACTCACACCATGACCCCAATATTTGGAAGTCGGACTTCCAAATATTGGGGGGTGAGAAAAAAGAGCCGTTTTTCAGTGAGTATCACCTGTGAAGTATAATCACTCTCGCTCCATGGGCGGCCTTTACAGAAACCAACATCAGACTTGGCCCCCGGAATAACATTTCGCCCCTTTTTCTTAAATTTTGGCTACGACATTGTTAAAAATTTTCGACAGACCTGCTTGCCGATAGGCAGGTGCAATAACGAATGTTTCCCGAACGGATATCGTTTCGAGAAACATCCCAAAACGAAAATACCAACAAAACATCGAGTGTAGAACAGCGGGCATGCCTCTCTAGGGATTTGTCGGACCTGCCTGCCGGTAGGCAGGGGCGGATTCGGCATGGTCTCCGATCGCAATCGGAGCGAATCGCCGAGACTGCGAACCCCTGTTGATAATATTCCCCGCCGCGATATATGCAAATCGTA
>CAYJQG010000034.1:0-6456 GCA_964372325.1 uncultured Candidatus Saccharibacteria bacterium | reverse complement strand
TGATTGCAAACCGCTATGACCCTTGCCATTATCTTTACTCTTGCATATTATTATGGCAGAATCAATGTGAAATATGTTTTAAATATGCCCGGGTGGCGGAATGGCAGACGCACACGCCTCAAGAGCGTGCGGGGAAACCCATGAGAGTTCGACTCTCTCCCCGGGCACAAAAAAGGAGAAATTGATATAATTAAAGCTGTCGCTCAAAACCGCAAAACCTGCCTACCGGCAGGCAGGCCTGCCTGCCGGTAGGCAGGGAACCCGGAGAAAAACAACTTGTCCTGAACTCGTTGAAAGATCGGCTCGCCTGCCCGCTTCTGGGGGGAACCACATTTTAATTTTGGGGGAAGAAAAATTTTTAATCCTATGAACAGAGATCTGATACCAGAAAATTATAATTCCCAAAATCTCGTCTCCATGTGGCGAGAATTTATTGACTGGGAAAAACGAAGAAGGGGAGAAGATAATTTTCTGGTAGATCAATTTCATACTCGTAATGTTAAAAAGGTTTTTGATGCTTCGCTTGGTGACGGTTGTGATTCGATATATCTGCTCAAACAGGGTTTTGATGTAACGAGTAATGAAATTGATAAAACTTTTCTCGATAAGGCGTTGGAAAACGCTAAAGTCGAGAATGTAAAATTGAAAACTGCCGCGCTTGATTGGCGCAAGTTGGATACCGAGTTTACAGAAGAAAGTTTTGACGCGGTAATTTTGCTCGGCAACTCGCTGACGTATCTTTTTACTGAAAAAGACCGACTGGACACTTTGCGCCAATTCAAGCGGCTTTTGCGAAGCGGTGGCGTGCTTGTAATTGACGAACGGAATTACCAGTACATTCTCGACAATAGAGAAAAGATTTTGCAAGGAGATTTTCAATATAGCGGCAATTATGTGTATTGTGGCAGCAAAGTTCACGGTAAACCGATTGAGATTTCCGACGAGCGCGTAAAAATGGAGTACACCGACGAACGCACCGGGAAGAAAGGTTATCTCGTTCTGTACCCATTTCAGCGTGGAGAAGTCAAAAATCTCCTTGCAAAGAGCGGATTTGCGTCTATCGAGCAATTTAGTGATTATAAGGTTGGTGAAAATCATAGTGCAGATTTTTATCAATATGTTTGTATTAAGTAGCCCGAATGGAATGCCGCCAAAGAAAAACTTGTGGTTCGACGGGCTCACCATCCTGAGCAGAGTCGAAGGAAAATTTTCATCGATGCGGCTCACTTCGACTTCGCTCAGTACAAGCCGCCGCGTTTTCGGATTTTCGCGGGGGGACTTCCTCGCCCCGAGCCAGTCGAGGGGCGAAACGCGCTCGGACTAATTCAAAATACTACACCAACATAAAAGTGTAACCCCTCACACTGTCCAGTAATAACTTAGTAATAGAGTATGCTTCGGCTCATGACTTTGAGGGAGCCTACCGGTAGGCAAATGCAATAACGAGTGTTTCCCGAACGGATATCGTTTCGAGAAACATCCCGCAAGACCCGCCCGTCATTAATATATTATAATAGGGCGGGTCTGAGGTAGAAGAAAGTTTTGTCGAAACAAAACTATTCTGTTTTCGAGAAATGATATCCGTTCGGGAAAATAACAGACTCCCCATCCTCCCACGGCGGGTAAACCGGTAGGCAGGACTCCCCTGAAGTCATGAACCGAGGCATACATGGTGTGAGGGGTTACATAAAAGCCCCTGCTTAGGGGCTTTGTGGTTCTTCTTTAGTTTCTACTGTTTCTACTTTATCGCGCTTCTTTTTAAAAAGCTCGTAGTGTCCGTCGATTAACCGAATCAGTACCTCGTCTCCTTGCTCTATCAACCCCATGTTCATGAGCGGTGCAAGCTGTGTATCGATAATTTTATTAAACTTTTCTTCTAACGGTCGTGCGCCAAGACTCCAGTGCTCTAACGACTCATCGACCAATTTTTCCTTCACTTCCTTTTCAATGCGCAACATAATCGCGATATTACATGTTTGGCCCAATGCCGCACCCTCATTCCACTGCTTCACAATCTTATCTACAATTTCGAGCATCGTCTCGCGGGAAAGAGGTCTAAATACTACAACCTGATTAATGCGGCCAACGAATTTCGGCTCAAAGTATTCACGAAGTGCCTCTGCACAACATGCGTACATTTCTTTATCAACACGCTCCACGTCTTTACCGGTCAAGAGCTCCTTACCACCCTGACTCCCAAACCCCATCTCATGCGTACCATATTTTTCTGGCTGATACCGCGAAAGAATGTTATTGATCTTGTCCGACCCCAGGTTCGTCGTCATCACGATAATCGAATTGCGAAAACGCGTTGTTGACCCATTGTTCATACGCAATGTACCTTGGTCCAATATGCCAAGTAACAATTTATAGAGATCGGGACTCGCCTCTTCAATTTCGTCGAATAGTATAATAGACTGCGCAGTCTCTTCCGGGTCAGAATTATAATCTTGCGCATTCTCCTTAAACAATGCCTTGAAACGTGGTACACGTCGACTGACTGGCAACTTTTCTATTTCGCGTAACGTCCCAATTGCATTTTTAACGCGCGCAACACGTTCTCGTATTTCAATAATGTCTTTCTCGCAAGCCTCTTTACTCTCTTTTGCGACCCTTAAGTTTCTCTCTAGGGTTTTGATAAAATTTAATCGTTCTTCTTTGGGTTCTTTGGTTTGCTTTTCTTTACTCTGAACGATTTGCCTAGTCAGCGCTTCGATCTGTGCAGTGTACTTCATGAATTCTCCACTCTTTTTTTGCCGTTCTGCTTCCAAAAATTTTATCAACTCCTCTCTTTCTTCAATCGCCGTTTTGAAATACGCACCTGTTTCTACGAGATACTCGAGATGGGGGTAGTCGATGTTCGACTGCGACAAATCGGGCTCTTGGTTAAACCCAATGTATCCCGGCGGTGCTCCGGTTAGAGTTGAAACTTCGTGACCTTGCTCGAAACGTCCGCAATCGATATACGTGTATCGCTTTTCACTCCCGAAGAGATGCTTCGCAAGCGCCCTTACCATACTCGTCTTTCCCACGCCCGATGGACCCATAAACATATAGCTCCCCAGTGGCCGTTCTGCATTCTCGCTATCCCTAAATCCTGCTTCGATCTTCTCGTATAGTCGAACTACTGTACGTATTGCACGAGGCTGACCCTTAATCCTTTTTTCTATTTCCTTTGCCACGAGTTCGCCGTACTCCGATATAGCATCGCGGGGAAGCGGGACCCACTCCTCCTTCGATTCTTCTGCCATAACTTGATTCACCTTTCAACGATCTCCCCTCAGACTACCCCTACAAATGATATTTTGCAACAAAAAACGCCACCGTTATGGTGGCATTTATACGATAGCAATTTACTTAACTCCAATCGCAAGTTTGCGATAATTTCTATAATCGGAGACCACACGAGTTAACCGATTACTTTTATCAACCTGAAGTTCCGTTATAAACATACCAACCGACGGCATAAGACCAGTAGTAGTATGGAATTCGTCTTCAGATTTAAAGCAGGGTACAAGCATCCCAAGGCTGTCTCTAAACAGCAAATATGCAGTGTGCCAATGCCCAAGATGTACGACGGTGGGACGTCCACCGTGCTCACCGCGCCGCTCTTCTGCAAGCAATTGTTTCTGCAATTTCGTGGAAAGCGTGTACCCCAAACCTCCGCGAGGGTGAATCAGTCTGTGGAACACTCCATCGAACACATAACTTCCGGCTTGCGTAATTTTACCATCAGCAGCACCGATGTAGTGGATGAATTTTGGTTCTCGCAGCGCCAGTGCACGTACCGGACAACGTCCCGTAAGTTGCGTTTCCCATGCGTCGTGATTCCCCGCGATAACAGTGCATTGCAACGGAACTTCGCCCGATTCAACCACCACGTCACGATATGCTATACGCCCGTCAACGTTCGGCATGATTTCCGTAATGACTAGCGGCCAATCCTTCTTCACCTTAATCAATTCTCGTGGCCAATTAGCATATGCATAATCATCAATCAAATCGGCGCTCACAAACTTTACGTCTTTGTAATGCCCACGATACCCACCAGCACCAGGACCTTCTTCGACATCGCCACTGTGCATCAACCTTCGTGCACCGGCAGCTGCCGCATCACGTACTGCAATTTTCGGAACTTCTGGCAAATCGTGACGGCTACCAAAATGGGTATCCGACACATCGGCGAACTTCGTGATGGTACGAAATACCTCTTCGTACTCCAAATCCAAATGCCCAAACTTTTCCTTCTCAATCTCTTGCGCTTCCCATTGCTTGGTCGTATCAGAGAACAATATGCAACAACCTAAGTTATTCAGATGCTCAATGTGCTTGCGTACTTCTTCGCGATTAATTTTTAACCTACGCGATAATGCACCCTCGGAAATATGTCGTTCTTTCCTAAACCAATCAAGCATCAACTCCTCACCATTTTCTAACTTTGCTTTCGGAATATCACCTAAGAGCTGCATGCAATCGTTCTTTACCGCATATTGATCGAGTCGAATGTGATGCGCGCGAAAGCCGGTATTAAAATCAAATTTTCCGTCATCACCAAATTGCAATTCTAAAATCAGGCACCCCAGTCTCGGGCGCACTCCACGGCGCGACTGTCTACGCATTTGTGTATGCAGTGACGGACACGTATATACATATGCTCCATGCTCGCCGTAGTCAGGAATTTCTGAACGTTCGTGAAGTCCTCCAAACACCACAATATGCGGCGGAAGTTCATCGGCAATTTTTTCGGTATTTTTTTGAGGACCGTACGAGATACCAAGCGGCGAATTATCATCCCACGGAGACATCACCTTAATACGCACACCGCGCACATCGAAAGTCGCCTCGAGCGCACCGACATATTTAAGATCGGCTCTCCCAACGTTACGATCTTTATCGAATCGGCAAATTGTGCTTAACGGGTCTAACCCCTCCGTCTGCATTCTCGCCTCTCTTGCAGACGCCATCACATAGGTCTTCGTACCATTGTCCGCTTTCGGAAAATGCTTTACCGCATAGTCAACAAAAAATTCGCCAACTTCATTTTTCTCTGTATCGCGCAATGTCGGCAATGCGTCGACCTTCAATGTCGGTGTAGGCCGCCCTAAAAGCATGCCGCCAGCCAGCACAACGAAATCGATATGTTCTCGCTTAAACTGCACATTATACAACCAATGCAACATCGAAATTTGCGCTTGCATACTTCCCATTCGCACCTCTGAGATAAACGCGATGCGATATCTATTACGAATTTCTGAAACTGGGATTGCCTCTTGCGGTATTGCATCTTCGTCGTCGCTTAAAAGCGACAACTGTTTCTTGTCGGAAACGATACGCCACCCACGCTTGTAAAGATCGGTTGCCAGCTCAATCAACGTCTCCTTGCTAATTTTTAATTCTGTAACAAGCTCGTCGATCAATCGATCGCTTTTTTGCAGTGCGGCAAGTAACTTTTTCGCGTTCTCAAGCATACCGCCTTTCTTTTCGGCCAAGACTATCTCCTTTGCTGTCAAAGAACCTGTAATTAGACTACCGTGATTTTCCCGTAAGCACAACTCGACAAAATTTTTATTGCTGGTGTGCTATATTTTAGATCTCAAATCCTTCGCTCCGATGAACCCGATGCGTTATAATAATCAAATGAATACTCCGCCGATGGCGGAGTTTATTTTTTTATTTCCTTTGCGAGATTTAGAAAGATTCCTCGTCGCGTATTCATATATGCCATAACAGTAATGCCACGGCCATTATAAAACCTCTTATTCTTATGCTGCGGTTTATCGCACTTCACCACAATCGCCCTATCATTGTCGTTGCACGTTTCCACAACTACCCCACCCCTCCACTTACCTCGAAAATTTACTTTCACTCTCGTCCCCAATGGAAAGTCCTTCAACCCCCCCTCTAATCTACCCAATGCCTTTTTCGAAAACAGTCTCGAAAAATCGTTGTGTAAAATAATAGGGTGCATCGCCAGAATCTCATCGATATAATCCATTTTTGCAACCGGGTTCAAACAATAAATCGGCTTCCCCAAAACATGCGCAAAGCCCATCTCCAAAAATGTATTACCGCCGATATATCCATTAATTCCTTTGCGCCGCACATTCACAATAAGAATTGCATCGCCACTCTTAATTACTGTAAAATACCCACGAATCAAGTCGTGCCTTTCCTTATTACGTGCAGATTCGGTGTGTCTTTTACTTATCGTCTTCATGCCGGCATAATCTCTCGTAAATTCCGGAAGTGTCACTATGTGCCCTAGCGATTGTAGTTTCATTTGAGCTTCGAGCATCTCCCTTGACGCACTCATGCTCCCACAAATGACGATGTGCATATACCCCCGCTTCTTATCAACGAACTTTCTTAGTATATAAGCGCTATGCCGAAATTACAAATTTACGTATTCCGCAACGTAAAATCTAACTATACGACCGCTGAATCTGCAATATAAAA
>CAYJQG010000033.1:0-8063 GCA_964372325.1 uncultured Candidatus Saccharibacteria bacterium | reverse complement strand
GCTTTTCGCGAGACCGCTTCGCCAGTTTGGGAGGATTATACGCGGGCTGCACTGGGATGCCTGTCCCGCCAAAAGCAATGTCTCGGCGCTACATGCTTTGGTTTTAGTATTGGCGTGAGGGGTTACCGCGAGGTAGCTTGACGAAAAGCTGAGGGAGTATTATATATAATACAGTTCTTCGAAGTGAGGTGGACGCATGACTGAATTTGAACGCGTGATGCTTGGCGGTGAAATTGTGTTGTGGTTCGCAGGATTGGTTTTTTCATTGATTGTGCTTACGTTGGGATTGTTGTGGTGTGTAAGTAGATTCGCAAAAAGACCAATAACGTCTTTTTCAATTACTGGTGTAATCTTTATGGCATTGTTTGCCTTCGTTCTTTTGCCATATTTTAGGCAATTGCTATGGCAGAGAGCGGAAATGATTCTTGAAACGAGGTACACGGTGGTTTCGATGCATGCACTGCGCACGAACACGGAATGCGAAGTAATCGCCGTTCATGACGAAAAAAGCGCAGTAGTTATTCAGGAGCACCCGTTAAATGAGCGTGGTAGGAAGATTGATGGAGTAGTGCGGCTTATTGATAATACGGCGCAGCATATTTCAAAGAAGTGTGCATTCTTTGTCGTTGTACAAGAGCATGATGGTGATGTACGAAGGGTGGTTGAGTTGAGATAGTAGGGGCAACGGATATATCACGGTTTACGACCGTGATTTTTTTTATTACACTAAATCTATGGCAGAAATTAATGAAAAAGAGTTATTGCATCTCGCCGAGCTTGCGCGGTTGAATTTGGAGGCAAAAGAAACAGCGAAGTTGCTTGGTGACCTCAAAAAAATTCTCGACCATTTTAAAGAGCTTGAAAAGGTTGATACCACAAACGTGGTTCCAATGACTGGCGGAACGGCATTAGTGAACGCATGGCGTGAAGACGAATCGCGCGTACAGACATATAAAGAAACAGAAAAAATTGTCGAAAGTTTTCCCGAAAAAGAGGGAAGGCAAAATAAGGTGCCGGGAGTATTTCAATAAAATAATGGAAATGGATATTACCAACCTTACAATCAAGTCCTTCCACGAAGGTTTAATCGAAAAAAAGTTCCGCGCCTTTGACGTGGTTGGAGAATTTTTCAAGCACATCGATGTACACGATAAAACAATCGGTGCGTATTTGAGCGTTGCGAAAGACGAGGCTTTGCGGCAAGCAGAAACTGCAGATATCGCGGTAGCAGAGGGCCATAAAGTTGGGCCATTGATGGGTGTGCCAATTGCGATTAAAGACAACATGTTAGTTGCTGGCCACCCTGCAACCGCGGGGTCAAAAATATTAAAAAATTATAAAGGAGTATATGACGCAACGGTGATTAAGAAATTAAAAAACGCTGGTGCAGTGTTAATGGGCAAGACCAACCTCGATGAATTTGCCATGGGTTCTTCGACCGAAAACTCAGCATTTCAAAAAACAAAAAATCCGCACGATACAACACGCGTTCCAGGTGGCTCTTCTGGTGGTTCTGCTGCGGCAGTGTCTGTACATATGGCATTGGGGAGTTTGGGGTCTGATACGGGCGGTTCAATTAGGCAGCCCGCAGGTTTTTGTGGGGTAGTGGGGTTAAAGCCTACGTATGGCGCAGTGTCGAGGTATGGGTTAATCGCAATGTCATCGAGCTTAGACCAAATCGGGCCATTCGCAAAAACCGTAGAGGACGCAGCGTATCTGTTTAAAACAATTGCGGGGCACGATGAATATGACGCAACGAGCGCAAAAACAAATTATGGCGATGAGCTGCTTCGCCCCGATACAAAGAAAATAAAGGAGATGACCGTCGGTATTCCCAGTGAGTATTTTATTGAAGGATTAGAAATCGAGGTAAAAGAGGCAATGGACGAAGTGATCGCAAAAATAAAATCGTTAGGGCTTAAAATAAAACACATTACACTGCCGCACACTAAATATGCACTCTCTTGCTACTACATTATTATGCCAGCGGAAGTTTCATCGAACCTCGCTCGGTTCGATGGAGTGCGTTACGGACTTGTTGACGGCGTCCTACGTGAGGAATATAAAAATTTATTAGAGTTATATAAAGCAAATCGTTCGGCGGGTTTTGGGCCAGAGGCGAAGCGTAGAATTATTCTTGGGACATTCGTACTTTCGTCGGGGTATTACGACGCATATTATAGTAAAGCGCAAAAAGTGCGGGCACTAATCGCGCAAGATTTTCAGGAGGCGTTTAACGATGTCGACATAATCTTAACCCCAGTTTCGCCAACGCGAGCATTTAAGTTTGGTGAAAAGACCGACGACCCACTCGCAATGTATCTTTCCGATATTTTTACGATCCCCGTAAATCTCGCCGGCCTTCCCGCGATTTCAATCCCCGTAAAAAAATACGACTCGCGACCTGCGACCCGCCTAACCGTCGGGCAGGCCTGCCTGCCGGCAGGCAGGATGCGCGATCAGCGAAGTTCCCACGATCTCCCCATTGGCTTCCAACTCATCGGTAAACATTTTCACGAAAGCGATATTTTGGGACTTGGCATGATGTATGAAGAATTAGGCAAGGTATAGTTTAAATATGAGTTTTAAAAAGTATTGGATAATTGCAGTGGTTATTGTATTCGTTGGTGTGCCGCTTAGTATTTTCGCGAAAGAGAATCAAGCGCCAGTAGTTTCATCGATAACGGCGCAATTGAGCCCGCCGTTAACAGCATACTCGGTTATTGCTACTGACAAAGAAGGAGACGCGTTACGTTTTGAGTGGGCTGGACGGATTAGTTGCGGAAAATTCACGGCTAAAAATGAAGCATTTGCATGGTGGTCGCATTCTGACCATGGGCCTGACGCCTGTCCGCACGAAGAGGGTAAATCGCATTCAGGAGAAATTGGTTTATTGGTAACTGATGGAAATGGCAATGAGGTGCGGTGCAGATACAGCGGTTCGCTGGACGGCATTGGTTCAAAATGTGTGACTACGCGTTCGGAAAAACAGAAGCTTACTATTCCGCCATCCGCATCTATTGTTGATCCGTGTGCAAAAGAGCGCAAAGCAGAAGCCGAAGCGCGTGGACGTTCAAACAAGGCAAGGGCGGTATTCGAGGCCATTGACATAAAGAAGCGCTTGTTAGATGAGCTAACCAAAGCGAGTCGTTTGGCTGAGGTCGAGGCTAGGGCAGCGGCTGAAGCAGCCGGTGGAGAATGGAGAGCGGAAGCCACGGAGAATGGGAAGACAATTGTGAAAAGCGGTTGGAAGAAACCAGGATTTTTAAACCATTTAGGGAGAGTAGCAGACAAAGCTGCGGCAAAGGCAAAAGCAGCCGCAGAAAAAGCCCTGGAGGCCCAAAATGCCTTTGACGCCGCAGGCGGAGAAAAAGAGTGGCAGAAAGCTAGAAAAGAATATGAAGAGGCATTTGACTCATGGCAAAAAGCCGCAGATGCACTTGCGCGTTGTCTTGGCGAGGCGCAGCGTGGAAGCAACTCAATTGGGAGAGATGGCGTAGATAACAATAAAGTGGGTGTTGCGGTGAATTCTGCCGTGGCTGGATGTAAAGACGGAGATACGCGCCCAATCTCTAGTGAACGTAAAAAAGTACAGTTAGCAGATTTGCGTTCAGCTAAAATCCAACACGAAAGTGGTTACGGAGATTATTTTGATATAGATGGCTTCGTGGAGTTATTAGAATATGTGCAATTGGGGGGTAAAGTGATTAAGCAAATTGTTGCATTTCATGCGGGCATTATTATGGGCGCGCTGGAGCGTGTTGGGATGCCGGATTTTCTTTCATATTACGAAACTGCTAGTGATGGAATGATTGAGGTTATACGCAAAGGCGGAGCGTTAAAAAAACGTTTAAGTAAAAGCGGAGATTATTGGTTAGAATATCCAACTTCAGATTACACAGCCATGTGTATGGTGCAAGAAGTATGTCGTAAAAATAAGTGGAAACGCGAAAAAGAATTTACACTAATTCGCGAAAGGGGATTGTCATGGAGTAAAACGCAAAAAGAAACAGTTTTTGGAGAGCAGGAAGTTTTGGCTGCCATAACAAAGTTATTTAAACAATTAGAGTCTAAGAACAGACCTGCGTTGAATGAAATCGAGGCAATGGAAAAAGCGTGCAAGTAGACATAATGAGTTAAATAAAAAAAGCACGTGGAGATCTCCACGTGCTTTTTGAGTCTAAAGTTTTGCGATCACTGCATCGGTAAATCTCTTGGTTGAAACTCCGTGCCCAGGCTTAACGTCGCCCGTAACACAGGTTCCATCTCGTAACACCGCGTCAATCGCCTTACGAATTCTTGCGGCGGCATCGTGTTGATAAATGTGGTCGAGCATCATCGCTGCAGAAAGGATAATTGCGGTAGGGTTCGCGATGCCTCGGCCAGCGATGTCCGGCGCAGTGCCGTGCACCGCTTCGAAGATAGCGCAGTCGTAGCCGATATTTGCACCAGGTGCAAATCCAAGTCCACCGATGAGCCCCGCGCAGAGGTCAGAGGCGAGGTCGCCAAAAAGGTTGGGGAGCAACACGCAGTCAAATCGTTCTGGGTTTCTAATGAGTTGCATCATGAAATTGTCCGCGATGAGGTCGTTGCACTCAATGTTTGGGAAATCGTGTGCTACACGCATCGCTACTTCGCGAAACAACCCATGAGTTTGTTTTAAGATGTTTGCCTTATGTACAATGGTAACTTTTTTTCTATGTTGGGTATTGGCAAAATTGAATGCGTAACGGGCAATATTCTCGCACCCACACGCAGTAAAGCGTGCGGTAGCTTCAAAGCCATTCTTAATTCGTCGTTCTTCACCGATATAAAGGTCCTCAAGGTTTTCACGGAATACGAAAATGTCGATCGGTACGTCCGAAAAACGAGTTTTAACTCCGGGCATGGTATGAACGGGTCGGACATTGGTATAGAGTTGGAACCGTTCTCGGAGCCGGACATTGACACTTCTATACCCGCAGGCAGTTGGGGTGGCAGTCGGTCCTTTTAAAGCAATTCTATTCATATCAATCGATTCGATGGTTTTTTGGGGTAGTGGATCTTCGCCAGCTCCTGCGCCGAGCAATTGGTAATCCCAGTCGATCGCTACGCCAGTAGCATCGACAACTCGGATAGCTTCGGAAACAACTTCTGGCCCAATACCATCGCCTTTAAGTACGGTAACTCTTCGTTTTTCCACGTTTTTTCCTTTCAATGAGCGGGTGACACACGCATCTACGAACCCACCTAACTATCGGGCAGCCCACTCGTAGAACTGTTTAGAGTATACATGATTTAATACGAAAGTCAAGTTTTTTAATGGAAGCGATATGTTAAAATACAATGATTGATTATGCCGATATATAAAACAAAAAAAGAAGATTTTTTCTCATTATGGACGCCAGACATGGCTTATGTGCTAGGATTTTTTGTGGCAGATGGCAATATTACCATTGGTAAACGCAATAATTATTATATCGAATTTACGTCGACTGATAAGGGAATCCTAAAAAAGATTAAACGTCGTCTTGGTTCAAACCATAAGCTGAGTAGTCGCAAAAGAAATAAGGATTGGAAAGTAGCTTTTCGTCTCCAGATTGGAAGTAAAAAAATCGTTAACGATCTTTCGGCGCTCGGCTTACATCAAAAGAAAAGTCTTAGATTAAAATATCCAGATATACCTAGAAGATATTTTCGTCATTTTGTACGAGGGTATTTTGATGGCGATGGGCATGCAGTAACAGGATTGTATAAGAAATCGAATAGGTCATCACCTCAGCGCATATTATATTCGGGTTTTACCTCAGGAACGAAAAGTTTTTTAGAAAAATTACATAGAGATCTTTTACGATTGAGGGTCGTGTATGGTGGGACATTATATTATAGCAAAGGATATCGTTTGAATTTCGCAATCAACGACAGCATTGCGTTTTACCACTTTCTTTACAAAAACCTCAATACCGATCTATACTTATCAAGGAAAAAGAAAGTATTTGAGAAATATATGAATAAACTTGAGAAATAAGTCTAAAATTTGCGGTGGTAGCTCAGTCTGGTCCAGAGCACTCGCCTGTCACGCGAGGGATCGTGGGTTCAAATCCCATCCACCGCGCAAATAATAAAAATACCTAGTTTATAAACTGGGTATCGCAAAGGCGCTTTACAACCTTATCACCTGTTGGTAATATAGTATAAGTTTTGTTAGTTGAGAATGCAAAGATGGCCACTTACGGTCTTGTGATATTTTATAACTGTTGGATTGTTGGTTATACATTCGGCTTACCTTTGGATCAAGTGTCGTTTCCTGAAATTGGTAGCGACGTGAAGCAAGAATGGTTTCAGGCAGAAAGCGACGATGCAGCGATGAAGATTGCCAAGGATTATATTGCAAAGACGAAGGCAGAATTACTGAAAGACAAAATTAATTTTTTCAACTTCGAAGCTGAACTCTGTTCTGGTGACGGGCGAGTGGGTAATAGACTTGGCTCCACGAATAACATTTTGCCTCTGATGTCCTTGAATTTTGGCTGCGACTAGTCGCAAAAAATCTCAATAGGCCTGCCTACCGGCAGGCAGGTTCTGTGAATAGCTTTCCATTTTTTCACTTCGTCTCGCGCAAAATTCAAGAAAAATTGATCAAAAGCTTATTCGGGGAGCCAAGTCTAATGGTAAATTGTAGAAGTTGGGTAGAGATGAATTTTTCTCGAGCTTGTGCTCGGGATTTTTTTGGAAAAACAGCAAAAAAATCCCACGAGTTAGGTCGTGGGCATTTTGGTTGAGGTTATGGCTGGGGCAGCAGCTGGTTCGGCAGCCGCCGGAATAAGCAGCGCAAGTTTGGCAATCGAGCGTTCAAGGTTGGCACGCGCGGCAGCTTCGAACTTGTTACGGAAATGTCGCGTTGTGTAAATAGAAGGGCGCTCTAAGAATCGACGAAGAATTTCGGTGCGTTTGGTGGCGAAGATTGCATCGGGCACAAAAGAATATTCTTTGCGAATATTCACTTCATACGCATCAAATAACGTTACGCTTTCACCAAGGATCCCAAGATCGATATCGACAATGAACTGATCGTCTCGACCAACAGGCACGGTAAGGTGTTGCGTTGCCATGATGTGTTGCACGATGAGGAAGAGTCGAATATTTGGGACGTTTGCGGCGGTAAGTGTTGTCCACGCGAGTGAGGCACTCGCGCTTTCGTTGTCGTTGGAGATAGGATCATAAATCGCATCATGATACCAGATCGCAAATTCAAGCTCTGCGGGGCGTAGGGCATGGTGCCGTTCTTCATCGAACAATGCAAGGCAATGTTTGATATGCGTTGCGGTGTGATAATGGCGGTGAGGCTCAGCGTAAAGCTTCATGAGCGCGTCATACGCAGGATCCGAATCACCAGTTGCGCTAAGCGCATTCCATAACAGTCTAAAGCGTTCTCTAGTTGGACTTGCCACGGTGCACCTCCAGGAGTTTTTGGAATACCGGTTGGGGGACTAGTTCACGAACCACGTCCCCCCAGCCTCGAGAGCCCACGAGTCCCTTCACGAGACTCGAGCTGGTTTCGCAGAACTTGCGAGGGGGGGGTGAGGAAAATCGTTGTGATCGAAGGATTGATGTCTTCATTGATATGGCGCATGCAAATCTCATAACCAAAATCGTTGGTATTGCGTATACCGCGCAAAATAAATCGTGCACTGCGCGCTTGTGCGTAGTTTACAAGAAAGTCATTTCCATAGTGGTCAATCTCCACATTGGGCATGTCAACAGTGCAGAGCTGAAGCATCTCGAGACGCTCCGCGAGAGAGAACAAACATTTCTTTTCAGGGTTCACGCCGATCGCAACAATGAGTGTGTCAAATAGCGGAGCAGCAGTTCTCATCATCCAAAGGTGGCCTGAAGTTGGTGGGTCAAATGTTCCAGCATAAACGCCGATACGTTTTTCCACAGAACCCCCGATAGTCAAAGAAGCTGGTTATAGTATAACCGAAATGATAAAAAATGCAAAAACAATGATAAAGATCAGCGCATTTTTGTGTGGTTATACAACTTTACTCGAACCTATTTTATCAAAAATTCCTGAAAAGGAG
>CAYJQG010000032.1:0-8514 GCA_964372325.1 uncultured Candidatus Saccharibacteria bacterium | reverse complement strand
CCCCGCACGCTCTTGAGGCGTGTGCGTCTGCCATTCCGCCACCCGGGCAATTCTCGAAGCTTATAGCTTATAGCTTATAGCTTATGGAACGACTTTGTAAACAGTAAAAAATATGTCAAAGTAAAAGTAATAGCGAATAGCAGAGCGCAGAGCGCATATCGCGCATCGCAGATCGCACATCGCACATCGTAACGATTTGCGATATGCATTGTGCAATGAGCTTTTTATATGTCACGTGTTATAGCGATTTGTAACCACAAAGGAGGGGTAGGGAAGACAACAACTGCAGTGAATCTTGCGGTATATCTTGCGTTAGCAAATAAGAAAACGCTACTTGTTGACTTTGACCCACAAGCAAACGCCAGTTCAGGTTTGGGATTTTTGAAAAATGAGCACCACATGACAATCTATGAGGGGATATTAGGTAAGGCAACGCCATTGCAGTTGATAAAAGAGAGTGGTGTTAAGAAGTGTAGTTACATTCCGGCACGCGCCGAACTGTCGGGGATTACCGTTGAGCTGCTCGACAAGCCAAAACGCGAATATTATCTGCATAACATTATCGATGCGCTTTCCCCGATGTACGATTATGTGATCATTGATCTTCCGCCGAGCATGAGTTTGTTAACGGTAAACGGTCTTGTTGCTGCGCACGAAATACTCATTCCAGTGCAGTGCGAATATTATGGGCTCGAAGGACTTGCGTCTCTTTTAGAGACCGTAGAATTGATTAATAAAAATCTTGGGAGAAATCTAAAAATTGCTGGGGCTTTGATTACGTTATATGATGCAAGAGAGCACCTATCGAGAGAGGTATCGAAAGAAGTGCGTCGTAATTTTACGGGTCATGTGTATGATGTGGAGATCCCGCGTTCGATTGCGCTTGCCGAAGCGCCAAGCTTTGGAAAGCCCATTGCGTTGTATGCCCCGGAGACTCCAGGCGCACGAGCATATGAGCGGTTGGCGCGGGAAGTAATTGCGCAAGAATATGAGAAATTAGAAACTAGGAGTCAGGCATTAGCAGTAGAGGCTCTAGTTGCAATTTCAGCTGTTGCGAAACAAGTGCCCATTCGCGTGGTTAACCCGATTGCGCAAGAAGTACGGTTTATAGAAGAAAAAAAAGAAAATACACCGAAGATTATTTATGAACATATGTAGGCTAATCGCTAATCGCTAATCGCTAATCGTGATAGTAAATATGAAACGTTTCACGATATGCGATGTGCGACAAGCGATGCGTCAATAAAGATGCTTGGTCGCGGTCTCGAATCATTAATTCCACCACAAGACGAATCGAAAAGTGGCAGTCACATTTCAGCAAATACTGAGCCGATTTTCCGCACGGCAGCAAACATAGAGAGCGTCAGTGGGCCAGTGTTTCAAATCGAAACAAAAGACATTAAGCCAAACCCACATCAACCACGTAAAGTCTTTGGCGAAGCGGCGTTAAAAGAACTTGCCGCATCGATCGCAGAATTTGGCATTATGCAGCCATTGGTTGCTTCAAAGGTGGAGTTCGATACTCCGAGTGGGCGAAATGTAGAATATCAGTTAATTGCAGGCGAGAGAAGGCTCATGGCTGCGAAAATGATAGGGTTGCCGCGTGTGCCGGTAGTGATAAAGATGGTTAGTGAAGAGCGTGAAAAACTAGAACTTGCGATTATTGAAAACTTACAGCGTGAAAATTTAAATCCTATTGAAGCGGCGAGGGCATATGCAAAGTTGCAAGACCAGTTCGGTATTACGCAGCGAGAAATTGCGGTGCGTTTGGCAAAAAGTAGGGAGGTGATCGGGAATGCGATGCGCCTCTTAAGCCTCCCCACCGTTATTCAAGACGCGCTTTCTCGTGGGGCGTTAAGTGAAAGCCAGGGGAGGTTGCTCTTAACCGTCGATGACCCCATGACTCAACAAGTATTATTTAATGACATCGTACAAAATAATTTAAGCGTGCGAGAATTAAAAAATCGTATTGCGCACATGCGTGGTGGTGGAGGAGGTGTTTCTACAACGGGAAGCACACCTCTTGACCCAGAACTTCGGAGCGCAGAAGTAAAGCTCCAAGAATTCTTTGGAACAAAGGTTCGCCTTGCAACTCAGGGTAAGTCGGGGAAGATCACTATCGATTTTTATTCACCCGAAGAATTGCGGGGGATTATCGAAAAATTAATCGAACATCGCGAACCTAGTCCAACGCCGTTACATACGGACGATGGTGGGTTTAGTATTTGACATGGCTACGAAAAGTCATGTCAAAGGAACCGAAAGCTAATCTCTTTAACTTCTTTAATGCTTTTTAATTTCGTTTGTAATTTTTCGGCCTTGTCTTTGGTGAGTAGCGGCAGTTGAGCTTTAATAAATAGAAGTTTAGATTTAGGGTCACTGCCGGTTGGGGTCAAGGAGACAACGTTTACGTGTGAGCGGGTAATGGTGTCAGTAATAATACCGAGGAGTTCGGGGTGTTCGCGCACCGTAAGTTTAAATTCAGTTTTCGTTATAATGGGCGATGTTAATACGGTTTCTTTTTTTCGTAAAGCTGACTTAATATGGCTCCGTGCAAAACCAGTTTTTACGAATTCGAGCCACGACCCTGATGGTTTTTTATTTTTTTGTATAATAATTTCGACCATGTCACCTGAAGAAAGTTTGTGGTGTAGTGGTACGATGCGACTATTCACGCGTGCGCCCGTTGCGGCATTACCAATATCGGTATGAATCTGGTAAGCGAAATCGATCGGCGTTGCGCCCGCAGGCAAATCGATAACTTCACCGCGCGGAGTCAGCGCCAAGATGCGATCTTGAAAAAAATCGATTTTTAACGAATCTAAAAATTCTTGTGGGTTCGTAAAATGTTCTTGCCAATTCGCAAGTTGTTGCACCCACGCCATCGATTTGGTGTCGGCAAAAATAGCATTACCGCGGAGATATGCCTTACTATCTTTTTGTTGGCTATAGGCCCAGTGGGCAGCAATACCATGTTCAGCTTGGTCGTGCATTAAGGCCGTACGAATCTGTACCTCGGTCATATGTTTTTCGGGGCCGAATACGGTGGTGTGAATACTTTGGTAACCATTAGGTTTGGGGAGCGCAATGTAATCCTTAAAGCGTTGGGAAACTGGGGGGTAGAGTTTGTGGATCACACCAAGGGCGCTGTAACAATCCGCGACTGTTGGTACCACAATGCGGGTTGCCACCAGGTCGTGGATTTGGTTGATATCCATGTCATACTTCAATAATTTTTTATAAAGACTCGTATAGCGTTTTGCGCGTGAGTCGATTCGGATGAAGGGAATGTTGTTGGCGCGGAGTGCTGTTTCGAGTAATGGTTTAAGACGCTCGGCGTAGAGAGCACGTTCTTCGTATTTATCTTTTACGGTGGCGATGAGCCACTCGTGTTCTTTGGGGTAGATGTAGGGGAACGCCAAATCTTCAAGTTCGCCGCTTAAGTGGTGCATGCCTAAGCGATAGGCAAGGGGTGCATAAATTTCCATCGTTTCGAGTGCAATGCGTTTTTGTTTTTGTGGCGGGAGCGCACCTAAGGTTTCCATATTATGAAGCCGGTCGGCAAGCTTTACAAGAATAACCCGAATATCTTTTGAAAGTGCGAGAATAAATTTACGTAAATTTTCAACGCGCGCTTCAATACCACGGTATTTGACGTGGCCAAGCTTGGTAACGCCAGAAACTAAAAACGTAACATCGGGCCCAAATTCACGCTCAATATCTTCAATAGTAAAAGGGGTGTCTTCTGCTACATCGTGGAGTAATGCGGCAGCGATGGTTGTTTCGTCGAGCATGCCCCAAGAAATTAAATGTTCTGCCGCGGCAATGGGGTGAATAATATACGGCTCACCCGTTTTGCGTTTCTGGCCTTCGTGCGCTTTTTTTGCAAAATCATACGCACGTTTTATGAGGTCGTTAGTTTTTAGGAGATCGTTAAGTGACATGGCGAAAATTAAAATTTTTATAAATAAAATGATGAGTGATATTGTAAAACCAGTATAACGAGATGATCGCGAGGAGCACCGAGGAAGGTGCACCCTTTGCGGTGCTCCGACGAGGGGCGACAAAGCGAGCGCTCGTTATACTGGTTTTACTGGGTTTTCCCAGGTTGCATATTTGCAGGTGGGATAGGTAGAACACCCCCAAAATATTTTCCCTCGCGCTCTTCCACGCGAGACTCTGCGCTCGACAACGTCACCGTCTTTACAGTCTGGGCATTTCATACCTATCATTTTCGGAGCTTCTTTCGCGAGTTGCTTTGTATTTTTACAATCAGGAAACCCGGAGCATGCAATAAACTTACCAAAGCGTCCAAACTTAATAACCATTGGCTTACTGCATTTGTCGCAAATTTCGTTGGTGGGTTCTGTGGTATTGATTTTTGCGACTTCTGCATATTTTTCCTCAAGCTTTTTACCAAATGGATCATAGAAACTATGGAGTAAATCTTGCCAGCGCTCCCTGCCTTCCGCGACTGCATCTAGGCTGTTCTCCATTTTTGCGGTAAAACCAATATCAACCACTTCATTGAAATGTTCAGTTAAGACTCCGTTTACGAGCTCGCCAATTTCAGTGGGGGAGAAACGGCCACGATCTTTAGTTACATAATTTCGAGTTTGGATAACCGAGATAGTTGGCGCATAAGTCGAAGGTCGACCAATGCCAAATTTTTCAAGTGTTTTAATAAGACTTGCTTCGGAATAGCGTGCAGGTGGTTCGGTGAAGTGTTGTGCGGGGAGGATGTTCGTAGGGGTGAGCGTTGTTGTGGTAGAGAGCTTGGGAAGTTCGCGCTCTTCAAATTTTTGCGACCATACTTTGAGGAACCCATCGAAACGCAACATGTTCCCATTCATGTGGAGCATAAAATTGCGCCCCGATGTTTTGGCATTCGCACGAATTTGAATTTGGGTTGCATCGAAAATCGCTTGAGGCATTTGGGATGCAAGAAAGCGTTGCCAAATAAGGCTGTAGAGTTTTTGTTCGGCAACCTCTTTAAGGTTTGCTAGTGTTGGGGTGACGTTCACATCAGTGGGGCGGATCGCTTCGTGAGCTTCTTGGGCACTTTTGTCGGAGGTGTGATAGGTGCGTGGCGCTTCGGCGGCATATGGAGCACCGAAGTGAGTTTCGAGGTGGGCCTTCGCGGAGGCAAGTGCGCTAGTTGCGAGGTTTACCGAATCGGTACGCATGTAGGTAATAAGACCATTCTCATAAAGACGTTGTGCGAAGAGCATGGTTTTCTTAGAAGAAAACCCCAGTCGTTTCGCTGCTTCTTGTTGCAGGGTACTTGTAATAAACGGCGCCGGTGGATTTTTCTTAATGGTTTTTGTTTCAATTGCAGCAATTTGGAACGTGGAGTCTTGAAGTTCGCGGACTAGTTCATCGGTTGTATCTTTGGTGTTCAGCGTGAATTTCTCCAAAGGTACTCCATCGATCGAGGCAAGGTCGGCATCAAGTGCCCCATGGGTCGATGTGAGGAGTGTCGCGGTTATTGTCCAATATTCTTGTGGTTTAAATTGACGAATTTCTTGTTCTCGTTCGACAATGAGGCGAACCACAGCCGATTGTACACGACCGGCCGAAAGTCCCTTCGCAACTTTTTTCCAAAGAAATGGTGAAAGCTTGTAGCCTACCAGGCGGTCGAGAATACGGCGTGCTTGTTGTGCGTCGACAAGGTGGTCGTCGATCATACGAGGATGTTCGAGCGCGGCGAGGATGGCGGGTTTGGTGATTTCATGAAAAACAATACGTCCTAGTTTTTTTGTTTTTGATTTTTGGTTTGCAGTGAGCTCCGTCGAGCCATCTTGGGACTCGCCAAGCCCAAGAGCTTGGACCAAGTGCCATGCAATAGCCTCTCCTTCGCGGTCTTCATCAGTTGCGAGTACAATCGTATCAGCATCTTTTACGAGAGCCTTAAGCGTTTTTACTACGGGCCTTGCCTTAAGGGGTATAACATATTTAGGCGCAAAGTCAGCTGCAAGGTCAATCCCCAAGGAGCCTTTTGGAAGGTCGCGAACATGGCCATACGAAGAGGTAATGGTATAGTCGTCACCGAGAAATTTTGCAATTGTTTTTGCCTTGGTGGGGCTTTCGACGATAATGAGTTTCATAAAAAGTAATGGCAGCAGAGCAAGGAAGGATTGGGTTTTATTTTATAGAGTATTTTCCAGCGTCTTCTCTGATTATATCCCTTAATAGTAAGAATGTAATGGTCTGACTAACAGTCTGGGGTTCTAATTTAGCAGATTCAATAATATTGTCAATGGTTAACGGCTCGATGTTTCCGCGTATAACATTATAAATACGTACTTCAGTGGGGGTAAGGGCAACGTTTTTTTGTGATGATATTTCGGGTTGCGCAAACGGTATCTTAAGATCTTCGGCGATGTCTTGAGGTTGTGTAACAAGCATTGCTCCCGATTGAATAAGTTTGTTTGATCCGATATATTCGCGCGCAGTGAGTAGCCCTGGGACAACATATACATTGCGGTTTTGTTCAAGCGCAAAACGTGCGGTAGCAAGGGCGCCAGAAACAAGAGGAGCCTCAACAATTAGCGTGCCGCGTGTCATACCGCTAATAATACGATTGCGTTCAAGAAAACGAGCTGGGTAGGTCGGTGACTGCGGGGGGTATTCAGAAATTAATGTACCATTGGCCTTGAGTATTTGTTTCGCAAGATGTTCGTGTGCAGGCGGGTAAACGGTATCGAGCCCACAGGGGAGTATTGCGACAGTGTTTCCGCAAGCTTCGAGTGCGCCACGATGCGCAGCTCCATCGATGCCAAGCGCCAAGCCGCTTACGATACCAAGAGTGGTATGGGTGCTTATGTCATGGGCAAATTTTTTTGCGATGGTTAAACCATAGGGCGTCGCTTTACGGGTGCCGACGATCGCGAGATATTCGCGGCATAGTGGAAATTGGCCGCGGATATATAAGGCGTGTGGAGCATGGGGGATTTCGCGGAGTGCAGGGGGGAAATGTTGGTCGGTATTGAGCACAAGTACAATGCCCAAACTTTTAAGTTTTGCCAATTCGTGCACCGCATCGATGTGAGGAAATTGTTTTGCCGCAACTTCCCACGCACGGGCAAAGGTACCATATGCCAAATACTGCGCAGTAATTTTCTGGTAATCGCCTTCGGTTACGATGGCTAAGGCATGGTAGGCTGCAAGTTCCTTCATATCTTAGAGATGGTATAATAAATAAAGATGCAAATCAAAGACGTGATAGATAAAAAAATTACTGTACGGTTATTGGTAAGCGTGGCTATAGGGGGGGTGTTGGGTTTTGTGTTGATATTACTTGGTAAAGACATCATAAGGCGCGCACACGACGCAAGTACTATGCGTGCGGAAATTTTGGAACGCAGGGCAGAACTTGGGGAATTGTTAGAGTTGCGGAGAGACGCAGCAATCGCCGAAGAGTACACGTCATCACTTGCCCGTTTTACTCCGCCAAGTATCGATGAAGTTTTGAATTTCGTGAACGATATGCGCGTACTTGGGAAAACGAATCGTGTTGAAACGAATACCGCGTTTGGTGCCGAAACGAAAAGTACGAAACAGTCATTGGGGTCGGTGGCGTTTACGATGTCGTTACGAGGGAAGTATAGTGATATCGTGAGTACGATTAAAGATATTGAACAAAGCCATTACCCGGTGGTATGGAGTGCAGTAGAATTAAGCGAACAAGAACGCGGTATATATCGCGCAGGCTTAAGCGGAGTCATTACAACAAAATGATTTGGGGAATGGGATAACGTATAAACAAAATGGCAAGAAAAAATGAATGGAAATTTATTGCGGTAAGTATAGTGCTGGGGCTCTTAGTGCTCGGAGTAATATTTTATGCGCTACAATTTTTAACCAGGGCGCTATATGAGGCACTAAACACCGGCTTGATGAATAAGCGTGCAACTGCTACATTTAACCTTGGTCAACTTAAGGAGTTGGGGATTAAGGAGAGATAGTATTGATAAATAAAAAATTGGAAGCGCGTATGTAACCCTCACACTGTGTATGCCTCGACTCATGACTTTAGGGGAGTCCGCCTTGCGAAGGATATGTTTCCCGAACGGATATCGCACGCTCAAAAACAGAATAATTTTACTTCGGTAAAATTTCCTTCTCTCTCGGTCCCGTCTTATTAAAAATATGTTATTGACGGACGGGACCTCCGAGATGTTTCTCGAAACGATATCCGTTCGGGAAACATTCGTTATTGCATCTCAAAGTCATGAGCCGAGGCATACTATATTATTAAGTTGTTATTGGATAGCGTGAGGGGTTACGCGCGTATAGCTCCCTCCTACGCTCTCGCGTTACTCGAGCTTCGGACGGGCAAGCAGTGGTAGTAAAAAGTTGTTTGCTCATCCGAAGCTTTGGTAGAACCAAAGCGAAGGAGGGCGCGTATAGCTCAGTGGTAGAGCGCGTCACTGATAATGACGAGGTCGAAGGTTCGATCCCTTCTACGCGCACAAATATTAAAGACCCAATCCTGGGTCTTTAATATTTGTG
>CAYJQG010000031.1:0-8956 GCA_964372325.1 uncultured Candidatus Saccharibacteria bacterium | reverse complement strand
AGGCAGGCTTGGCTTTGAGTCTCCCTCAAAGTCATGGCGGGGATATATTATTTAGTAAATATATTAGATAGTGTGAGAGATTATTTTTATTCTCCTTGATAATAGGTTGTTATCCCGACATTAAACACCAATATATTTCCACTATTTTTTGCAAACGGTTCGATGCGCAGTTCGGAAATATCCATTAAGCGAATATTTTGCCTAATTGCGGTTAAAAAAATCTTGAACGCGTCATAACTTCCTACTAGGCGCGCATTGACCTCTACGGCGCCGATCACACTCTCGTTTCCTTTCGCGATCTTCCGCAATCCCCCCTTTTGCACACTTAACGATTGTATGGTCATTCTCGCCTGACCCTCGGCAATATCTTTAATCTGTGTTACGAGACTTGCATTGTCTGCATTTATTGGGAGTGTTGCATCGATTTCTTCTGCGAGCTGCCCACTGCCCCCATATTGCGCAACAGCACCCTTTACTCCAGCAATGATGGTATTTTGTTCTTTGAATGCACCGAGACGCGCAGCAAGTTCGCCTCGCAATGTATTAATTTCAGTATAGTATGGGGAAAGTAAGAGCGCGTAAACGACGAGTGAGCCTATAAACAACACTGCGGTGCCCAACAAACTCAATACTCTTTTCGTAGATGCCTTCATGAGAAAAAATGAGTAAATTTATTATTTTAGAAATGCATCGGTAAATACTATTTCAATATGAAACCGTACGCGGTTATCTACCGTATTCGATTGCGTTGCGGTGTAATCTGCAACATTATTCGATTGCTTAATACTTTCAAGCTGCTGCGCCAATACACGGTACGATTCCGCTATACCATCGAGCGCCAGTGTTCTACTTTTTGTATTCCACCCAAAACTTTCGTAGTATACTTTTTTATTTGTTCGGTCTTCGATAAACGTTAGAAGATTATTCATGTTTACGTGGCTACTCAATAACGTCTTCAAATTGCTAATTTGCCCATAAAATTGTAATAATCTTTTTTGCTCATCTGCTGATACGCTTTCGGAAAGTGTGGCGATTTCTTTATCAACGCTTGCAATTTTTGAATTAAGGTATGGCCGATAGCCAAGACGTAACCCAATATAGCCCGCGACTACCGTACCGAAAAGTACGAGTGCAAGCAGAAAAATTTTCCATGGGAGTCCCCCATCTTCACCAGTGTTCATTACCACGTTATTTCCTACCGAATTTTGTTCGTATGCCATAAACGCAAATAATAAATTTTTTCTTTTTCATAAAGTACTCGGGGTTACAACTCCTTCAGCCCCAGCCCTACGGCCACCCCCAACAACGGCCCAAGTTCTTCAGCCATTGCACTCATATTTGTTGGGTATACTACTCCTTGGAGTGCGTTCCCCATAGCCACCCCCATCCCCAACTCAGTGCCCATATAACGTAAGAGCCCAGGTAAACGAACGCCGCCGCCGGTAAGCAGCACACCACCAACCTTACTACCCGTCGTTTTTTCGTAATTATCCTTGACTCTTCTCCCTTCATTTATTATAACATCGATTGTAGGCTGTAGTATTGTGAATAACTCATACTCCCCACCGCCTGCAACTAACCCCCGTTCTCGCTTTAATTTTTCTGCGCGAGAAGAAGCCAAGTCTAACCCTAATGCTAATTTCTGCGTTAGTGTTGCGCTCGCAAAATCGGTTTGTGCTAATGCGAATAAATATCCATTTGCAGCAACCATAATACTCGTCGAACGTGCACCAATATCAAAAATAAGCTGTGGCTCACTTATTCCTCGCGTCAATGCCCTTGCACTACTAATTCCTTCAATCTCGAGCGCAACTAACGGTAGCCCTGCTTTTTTATAGATGCCTTTAAACCGCTCTACAACACGAGTGGGCACTGCACTCAATAAAATCTGCAGTTTTTTCGCGCCCTCAGCATCTTTACGCTCGCCTACTTTTACCCAATCGAGTGTCGCCTCTGCAATTGGTATTGGGATATACTGACGCGCCTGAAGTCCCATCGATGCATTAATCTCGCCGTCGCTTAATGCGGGAACTTCAATGAGAGTAGTGAATGCAGTAAACGACGGGAGAGATGCGACGACGGGATGTGTATTGATATTGCTCTTTTTTAATAACAGTTTAATATAATCGGCAATCACCTGTTCGTCGAGTTGTAATGTGCTTGTTTGAAATGCCGCGTTACTGCGTTCGAGGTACTCCACACTTTCAAGATAGCCATAGTTTAAAAGACTTGGTTTTGTAACACCGCGTTCCATCTCAACCACCTTAATCGAAGTTGTTCCTATATCGATACCGAGATATGTCTTTGTGGGAAATAATTTTTTTAAAAAACCGAACATACTCTGTTGAAATTCCTAATTTCTAATTACCAATTCCTAATAAAATAAGTTAATGGCTAATATTCAATAATTTTTAAACATTAAAAATTTTATCATTTTGCATTATTCGAGGTTACTCTTAATATTATACCATGTTTCGTCAACTCTTTTGGTCTCTTTCTTCTTTACTTAGCAATATCGTGTTCCCACCACTGTGTATATTTTGCGAGATCCCACTCACGGAAGCTGAGCAACGACAGAATACCTGTATGCGCTGTATGAATAAAATTCCTATAAACTCGGCGCTCTACTGTGCCGATTGCGGCGTGCGCATGTCGAACAATAAAAAAATCTGTCACTTCAACACCCCGTATATGCTTGCAGCAGCTACTCAGTACAATAATGAACTAGTGAAACAACTGATCAAAAAATTAAAATACGGCAATGTCCGCGCAACTATTCAGCCAATCCGCGCATTGCTTATCCCATACCTCCGCACCATACAACCCTCATTAACCTCGACCGTTATTATACCAATTCCACTACACCCCGCCCGCCTCAGCACACGCGGATTTAACCAAGCAAAACTTATTGCCGACATCGCTTCTGAAACTTTAAAACTCCCCTCTGTCGATGGACTTATTCGTCTACGAAACACCCCACCGCAAACAACGACGCCCGACTTTCAACACCGAGCCATAAATATGCACCAATGTTTTGCAACAAAAAACCCCGAATTGCTTCGGGGCCGTGATGTGTTGCTCGTAGATGATGTGCACACCTCTGGCGCTACAATGACTGCTGCTGCGACTGCGCTGCGGGAGCATGGTGTACGACACATTACGGCGCTTACTATTGCACGCACCTAGAACTCAGCTAATCTTCTTCCTCGTCGTCATCGTCGGGAGCATCGGGGTGAAAACCCTCGTCGTCCATATACCCGCCACCCTCGCATCGAATAACTGTTTCTTTCTTTTTTCCTGCTTTTCTTTTTTTCTCTTCATCTCCCTGTTCCTTTTTCGCGTCGTCGCTCCATCTCTTTCTTTGGGCGATGGTTGCGATATCTTCCTCTCCACCTTCCCGTGCGCCATCAAAACGATAACGCTCTGCGACACGATATGTTGACGCAATGCCACAAACTAATGCAAATGCAGCAGCAATCCACCCACTTTGCGGTGCAATGTTCGGCGCAAACGTACGCACTACCGCATATATCAATAGTCCAACAAATGCGCCGACCACCACTGACGCAAATGCACCCTGCACCAACATCCAACGAGCACGAGTCATCGACATCCCCTTTTTTAATATACGCGCTTGTAGAATAGCTTTCTTGGCGTATATTGTCAAAACCCCGCCGTTAGCGGGGTCAGTTAAGATGTTCAATATTAGTATCGGCATTCTGCGCTTGCAATATTTGTATACCCAAAAATTTTCTTAAACCGTTCGATGTCTCCGAGAGTTCCCGTTGCTTTCGCAATGTTGTCACTGAGCTTCACTACTCCATGACCATTCGCTTCTACCACCTTCACTACGAGTGATAGCAGCGGGAAACCGTAATCGTTCGTCAAATTAGTCCCCCAACCGAACGTCGTCTTAATGCGAGACTTAAAATGCTTTGCGATCCTTACAATCTGCGCTGCTCCTAGCCCATCGCTGAACACAATCAGTTTTTGCGTCGGGTCCAGCCCGTGACTTTTATAAAACGTAATTGCTCGCTCACCGAATGCAATCGGGTCTCCCGAATCTTGTCGAAGACCTTTCCAATTTTTTGCCTGCTCTGCGGACATATCCCTAAAAAAGAATTCACTGCCGTAGGTATCAGATAACGCAATCGAGAGCCCATAACCATATTCGCGCCACCAACATTCAAGCATCTTATTGTGCGAAGCACGAACTGCATCGTCGCTCCCATAATCGATACCCGCCGCCACCATAAACAATTCGTGTGCCGATGTACCCATGGGGAGAAGATCATACTTACTTGCGAGATAGACATTTGATGTCCCGAGAAACTGTTGCGGCATCACCTCTTTCAGAACGCGAACTACGTAATCCTGCCACTCTCTACTAAACCTTCGTCTTGTGCCGAAATCACTAAATCGAACCCACGGATATTGCCTTAACAGGTCGAGTTTATTCCACAGACTCAATTTTGCGCGCGCTTCAAGTATTTCTCGCTCGAACCTCCAGTGCATATTCGCCATAAGGTTTCGGTAATAGAGTTCATTCACAATGCTGAGTGCGATAGTTTCCCAATAAATTGCCGTAGACCAGTCCCCCGCAAACGTTAGCTCATACTCATCGCCATTTTTCGCCAATGTATACGGCGGGAGCTCAAGGTCACTCAAAAATTCAAGATACGCTTCACCGAACATTCGTTCGCTGTATTCGTTTGTTCCTCGAAGATAGTGCAGCTCACTTTTTCCGAATCGCAGCGTTCGTACATGGTCAAACTCGCGTCGCAAGTCACTCTCAGAAATTTTTGCGGCAAGGCGCACGCCCTTTGTTCTATTCTTTAATGCATACCTTACCGGCACGGTTCTAAAGTACTTGAACACGAGCTGCCCCATGGTGAATTTGTAAAAATCAATGTCTAAGAGCGACTGGATGATTGGTTCGTGCGTGTTCATACCGCCTCCCTCCCCAGTTCCTGGAAAATAATCCCCAGTGTCGTCCAATCACAAAGTCTATCATCCAAAATTTCTCGAATCGTTTTTACTTCAACATACGTCCGTTCACCAGTTGTGCCTTCAGATAAGTCACCATGCGGCAAACCTTTTTGACGCTCTACTTCTTCGAATTCTTTTGCGCTGAGCTCCGCACCAAATGCGTAACACTGATGCGTGCCAAATGTCCCCGCAAGCTGACGTACACCAATAAACCGCAAACGATTTTCATCAATTGCCATACCAACTTCTTCTTCAACCTCTTTCGCGGCAACTCCGCGCGCACGATCAACATTCGTCATCGCGACCTCTACCGCCGAACCACTGGGCAACTCCCAGATAAACCCGTCAGCAGTTGTAGCGGTTATTCGAAATTCACGAACCAACACCACTTTCGATTCCAAAAGATCGACTCCGTTGCGATGGTAGAGCATCACCGCAGCGATATTTGGTCGCGTAATAATCTCGTCGTTTAATTTATTCCGCCTTTCACCAGCAACATACACATTCATATGCGCAACAAACCAGAATACAAGATTTTTTCTCTTGCCTCTCATCGCGACCATTTTGATTGTCGCACCATCAATCCTGTTCCCTGCATTTTTCTGTGCCCGATACCACACCTGAAATGCCGCGGTATTCCAAATATACAATGGAATATGCCGCTCCCCATCAACGCGCCTTACACCAGCGCCAATCATCACAAGTGCGTTCTCGATTGTTTCTTCGAGCGTCAGCGCAGTTGGGACATAATATTTCTTTGCGCATAATCTGAGATAATCGTTCTTTGGAGCGCCATCTGGAGCACCAAAAACAATTTTCCCCGATCTCACCCAAAGACCAAATTCGATGTTCGTCGTGAATGCAGGCAGTGTTTGTAAATCGCGCGGAACCCAAAAAATAATACAATCAGCAAAATTCAGCATGCGATGCTCCCACTCAATTTGATTGTCGTATGAAAGCCGCGGCGTGCCTTCGCGATCCTCGGGGACAAACACGACTCCGTCATATCCTTCGCGCTCTAACAAGACCAATGCATGAGGTCTCCACGATGGTACAGGATTTTCTATGCGCGGAGTCGGTCCCGCAAGAAACAAGGCCCTACCCCACTCTCTCGGAGGCTCTTCACCGGTGTATACCACTATCATCTTTCTCATGACTCTCCTCCTTTTTTCAATGAGCTTTCGCCCTGAAAAACATCGTGTATTCTACACACTATATTACTCCTCCCACAACTTATTGTCAACTTTCCCTGCTACGAAATACGCAGCTACGAAATACGAAAATATACGAATATACGAAACTAAACTTTTTTCGTTTTCGTATATTCGTAAAGATTTCGTATTGCGTAGCTGCGTATTTCGTAGCTGCAAACAAAAAACTCCCCATAGGGAGTGGTTTGATTTAGTTTTCTCCGGAGCTTTGCGGAGTCACAACCTCATTTGAGTTAGCCGCAGATGCGGGGGCTGCAAATGGCTGAGGTGATTACTGTTTCACAGATACACGTTCCCGTTGCCGCAGCCTTCGCCGACGGCGAAGCTCTGACTCAACCGAAAGTAACACACGAGCCTTAGTAATGTTGCGATAATCCCATGCATGAGTAAACGCATTGGTTATACTACCGGTTGAGTCCTCACTGCAAGAACCTCTGTACCCCTTCCGATATGACAACGGGCAACCGAGGTCCCAAGCTCCCCGAGGCACCACCCGTCGAATTCGCAACAAATCATACCGCAAATCTTCAAGACCACGACCCTCGAAACTCTTCAACTCTCTCCGCAACACCTTCACTGCCATTGCTCCGCGCATTGCCTTACTCTCCCATGCTCGAGTTTACTATCGCAGGCATTGCACCTTCTTACAGCAGGCCTGCGATTAGTATTATCGTATCCAAAAAATAACCTCAATGCAACTTTTAACCCATGAAGTACAATAACGAGTATTTTTTTGAACGAATATCATTTCGAAAAACATGCCCTTTGGCCCCGCCCGTCATTACTATATTTTTAATAAGGCGGGGCCGAGGTAGAAGAAAGTTTTGTCGAAACAAAACTATTCTGTTTTTGTGAGTATGATATCCGTTCGGGAAACATATCCTTCGCAAGGTGGCCTGCCTGCCGGTAGGGCTCCCGAAAAGTCGTGAGCCGAGGCGTACACAGTGTGAGGGGTTATTCACTATCGTTCGCGGTGCATTTGCTGTTCAAAAGAAATTATCGGCAGAGCCCTGATCATCTGCAATCTCAGCGCTTTCTGCTGCTCAATATCTTTACCATGTTCTTGCGGAAACATACCACGCAAGATCAAATCCTCAACCTTCGCAAGTTCTTCTTGCACTGCTTTGAAATCAGCATTGTGAGCAATAATTGCCTGAATCATGAATGGGCTCACTCCCTTTACAACAAACTCGATATTATTAGGATGCGTTGAATTTGGACGAAAGGTTTGCGAATGTGCAATTTCTGGATTTATAATATAAATAACATTCCCTTCCCCGCCAAATTCCTTCATACTTGCCGCGTTTTCTTTTAACATGCCCTTACCCAAAGAAACTCTGCTTGGTACATGCGATCGTTCACTAACACCACGATGTGAGGCTCGCAACCCTTGGCCTAACGTTTTTCTTTTTTCTGCACTACGGAGACCATGTATCAGCCTAAACCCCATTCCCGCAATTGGCTCCCCCCTCATGTAATGCGCTCTCGTAATCTCAAAATTATGCGCGGCTTCCATGCCCGCATCATTTCGTTCAAATGGTTTATTGAACTTCATATAATTTGTCGGCATTACGATTTCGTATATTCCTACCTACGGCAGGCAAGCCTGCCCGCCGTAGGTGGGCCTGCCTGCCGGTAGGCAAGCCTGCCTATCGGTAGGCGTCAATCTTTCGTATTTCGTAGCCATACTAAAAAAATCTTTTGAGCTCCACAACGTGCTCATCTTTACATGCATATAATGCCGCTGGACGTTGGCGTACTCCGACAAGTTTTTTTCTTGTTTCTTTAATCAGCCCAAGTGCCAAGAATTTTTTTCGAAAATTGCGCTTATCGAATGATTTTCCTAAAATACCTTCGTAAATTTCTTGAATGGCACTGAAGGGAAATGTTTTGGAGAGCAACGCAAGCGCGAGGTTGGTGTACTCCAATTTATACCGCAATCGCTGGAGTGCATATCGCACAATATTTTCGTGATCGAATGCAAGCCGTGGAAGTTTTTCTACATCGTAACATGCTCCAAGCTTTGGCTTTGCAGACAACAAACCGAAATACGTTACTGAAACGACTTGTCCGCGTGGGTCGCGACCAGGTGCATCGAATGTATATAGTTGCTCCAAATGCGTCGGCTTCACCGATGTTTTTTCTTGCACAATACGCTCGGCGGCATCACGCGTTGTCTCGCCTTTTTTTAACGTCCCTCCTGGTAACGCCATAATGTCCATAAACGGAGCGTGCGTTCTTTTTACCAACACAACTTTTAACACGCCGGATTCAATAGTGAATAGTACTACGTCCACTGCGACATCTGGGGACCAATGCGTTGTTAATTCTTGTACCATGATAGCAGACTTGGCTCCACGGATAACATTTTGCCTCTTTTTCTTGAATTTTGGCTACGACATTGTTAAAAATTTTCGACAGATACGCTTGTATATGTCTCAAATTTTTAACTTCGTCTCGCCTAAAATTCAAGAAAAATTGATCAAAAGCTTATCCGTGGAGCCAAGTCTAGTGTTATTAATACACTATACCACCCGCCCCACCCCTTGTCAAGAAAATTCTTACCTGGTATATTATGAGCTAGCTCTTCTTAGTATTCAGGGAGAAGCATGGACATCGCCCTGTACGGCTCGCACGTTGTATATTTTATTTTCGGAGTTTTCGCTTTTGTTGCTTCGCTTGAGCTGATCTCTGACTTTGGCAAGAACCGTCTGCCGTTTGGCTGTTTTATGCGTGCGTCCTTGGTTGTACTCTTT
>CAYJQG010000030.1:0-9634 GCA_964372325.1 uncultured Candidatus Saccharibacteria bacterium | reverse complement strand
TGGGAAACATTCGTTATTGCACCTGCCTGCCGGCAAGCAGGCTTGGCTTTGAGTCTCCCTCAAAGTCATGAGCCGAGAGCATACATGGTGTGAGGGGTTACTTCTTTTTTCGCTTTTCTCTATAACTATGCTATATTATTTAACATGTTTAGTTATAACGATTTAAAAATTGGGGCAACGTTTGTGTACGAGGGTGAGCCATACGAAATCCTCGAATACAGCTTTGTACGTATGCAGCAGCGTAAAGCTGTCGCGCAGACAAAGATGCGCAATCTTGTTAACGGCAAAGTGATTACCAGAAATTTCCATCAAAATGAATCTTTTGAAGAAGCGGAAATTGAATCTGTACCATTAATATATATCTACACCCATCGGAATGAATCGTGGTTTACACCAAAAAACGACCCCAAAAAACGTATGAATCTCGATACAGTAATCTTGGGAGCTGCGGGGCAATTTTTAACACCAAATACCGAAGTCACTGCGATGCAATGGAATGATAAAATCATCGGCATTAAGTGCCCGATTAAAATGGATTTAAAAATTAAAGAAACACCCCCCGGCGAACGAGGGAACACTGCTCAAGGAGGAACCAAGGCGGCCGAGCTTGAAACCGGCGCCACTATTCAAGTACCGCTCTTCGTAAATACCGGGGACGTTATTCGTGTGAATACCGAGACAGGAGAATATGTTGAACGTATTGAAAAGAATAAGGAGTAGTCGCGCCATGCCTACCGGTAGGCAGGAATAACGCGAATTATTAGTGATTACTCTCTTGGCTCTTGCTTCGCAAGCGTTTTCTGAATAATCGTTCTCAGGTCTCCATTTCGGCCCTCACGAGGTTGTTGAGTGTTCGTCCTTGTAGCGAACCGTTGCGTCTCACTTGGTGGTCGCTGTTCTTCTCTACTCCTCCCCTCATGGACTGCAACGCCCTGCTCAGCTTTGATCATTGTGCTTTCTGCCTTAATTTTTGCGAGACACTCGCCACAATACACCGAACGGCCAAGAATAGGCTTAAATGGTACACGAGTTTCTTTTTTGCAACTTGAACAGGCAGTAATATACATACGTGTTTTGCCATCGTCTCCCATAATATACTTTGCACCGGTTTCATCGACTGCAATTTTTGCGAAACTCGCGCGACTCCAAATGTCAATTTTTGCCTCAACAAGTTCGCGATCTTCGGTATAATTTTTCCTCGAAAGTTTGATCACCGCCTCCTCGCTTATCGCTTCAACTGGTGATTTCAATATCGGTAATGTTTGTGCCGAAAATGGACGAGTGCGCGAACCACCTGCCATGAGCTTAAGATAAATACGAAAGTTTGGAAGGTTTACCATGTCCTGTACCATAAACTCGGGTTGAAATTCTTTTTCTAAAAATTCTGCATCGGCGGCTCCTACACGGAACGTGATCATTGTACCAACGTTTCCGAATACCGCATCGCGCACTTTTGTTGAGGTATCACTCATGAGTTGACCGATATATTGATGAGCCATAATAAGATTTAATCGATATTTACGTGCCTCAGATAAGATATTGGCAAATGAATCAGTTGCGAAATTTTGAAACTCGTCAACGTAGAGGTAGAAGTCCCTGCGTTCTTCTTCGGGGATTCTCACGCGCTCCATTGCTGCAAGCTGAATCTTGGTAATAATCATTGCCCCTAAAAGTGCTGAATTGTCTTCGCCAATATGCCCCTTTGAAACATTGACCAAAAATATTTTTCCTTCATTCATTAACTTAAAAATGTCAATGGTGCTTTTTTCTTGGCCCACAATATTACGCACTAATGAAGTCGACAAAAATGCACCAACTTTATTTTGGATAGGAACAATTGCTTCGTTTCTAAATTTGTCCTCCCACTCTTCGTATTGGTTAATCCAAAAAGCTTGGACTACTGGGTCCTTAATATTATCGACAATAAATTTGCGATATTCGGGTTCAACCAACATGCGCTGAATACCCAAAAGCGTTGTGCCTGGCGTGTCTAAGAGCGCGAGTACGGAATTATTGAGAATATATTCCATTCTTGCAGACCAAACGTTTGCCCAAATCTTTGTAAATATTCCCATCAATCCAGAGGCAGTCAAATGTTTGTATTTGGGGTCAGGCAATTCTAATACATTAAAACCAATAGGGTGGTCAAGATCTGACGGATTAAAATAGATAACATCTTTTGCTCGTGATTGCGGAATTTTTTTGATAATATGCTCCACTAATTCGCCATGAGGATCGACGATGCATAATCCCTCGCCATTCACTATATCTTGCAAAATTAAGTTCTCTAAAAGCGAAGATTTACCAGTTCCCGTCTGACCGATAACGTACATATGCTGCCGTCTATCTTTTCGCTGTACGCCGAAAAGACGCTCTGCGCTCCTGTAGTCGGTGCGACCGAAATAGACAACATCCTTTGCTTGTGAACTGAGTTCTTCAGTCATATTTTACTCAATCATAAATGTTATTCGTGAAACTTGGAATAACAAAAAATACGCAACCGCATATACCGCCATACCTGTGAGCGCAACACTGTCGATGGTTACTCCGCCAAATTGAATATTGGGGAATATATATTGCACCGGCTGTAACACGAAATCACTCCAGTGGTATATCGCGGCAACGAGCGTTGAAGCACTGTTCGCATTGAGCGCGTGAAGCACTACTCGAACGAATAATAATAATTCTACAAGCCCGAAGATATTGTTTAACAGATACGAAAAAAGTTTATACATAATTTGCTTATCGCGAATCGCTTATGGCTTATCATATTCTTGTAACGACGTGCGATATACGACCCACGACCCCCTGTTATAATACTCCTAATTCGCGCAGAAAATCTTCGTAGGCTTTCATGGCAAAAGAAGTATCGTTTGGTGTAACGGTAAACCCTGGTGTATGTACCAAATCGTTACGTAGTCGATGTGCTCTCCAGACCCGATCGAGCGAAACCACTTCGTCGCTTGTAAGCTCACTCAAACGATCGGCCATGTGCTCGCCTTCATAACCTGCTTTTTTTAGTACGGTGTCAATGAGGGCATCTGCCTCGATTAACGCGAGCCTCATAGTATCGGGTATCCCTGTTACTGCACGATCTTGAAGTATTTTCCACGCCCTTGCGATTCCCTCATCTTTAATGAATTCTCCTTTTTTCTTTGGCGATACGCGGTCGAATAGACTTAACGCGGGGCGAAATGCCCACCCCTTTACTAATGCATAAATAATTCCCGCGATTAACACGGAGTCCATCGCAACAAATGCTGGTGCAATATATACCTCTACCACATCAAAAAAGAAACTCCGGAGCCAAGCAAATCGTTCAGTGAAAAATGGTAAAAATAATCCCGAGGCTCCCACCACAATTACTCCTGCCACACTAATTTCAAACCAAAGCTCCCATGGCTTGTCCCACCACTGCGGTACGCTTTCTGTTTTTATTGGTTTTTCGGGCATACCATTAAACTACGAAATACGAAATATACGAAAAAAATTATTGAAATTGCTGTAGAGCGCCTTCATCTCCATATATCGGTAGTCCAGCAGAGGGTGCTGTTTTTTTACTTTCTGTGCGACGCATATGTGGCGCTGTTAAGACAGCATTTGTTGGTGGGTGGAATAACGTTGCCACCGTTTCGGTTGATAACTCAGAAAATCGTGAATGCTCATAGTGTAATGGATGAGAGTTCAAAAATTTCGCTATCCCTAATCGTGATGGTACTGTGCGATTGATATAACTTAAAAATGCACGCTGTTTGCGAATGATATTTCGCGTTGCGGGTATGATGTATGGCTTTATCCATAACATAGTTGAGGTCCACAGATCAAAATTGGGTCGAAATGAGTTCATGCCACTTATCGCGTATTGGTTAAATGCACTCATAATACCACGCTTTGCGTGACCGTCAGCATACATCGTCTTTGGTGCCATGTATAAAAAACGAATAATTGTATTGAATGCTGGCTTTGAGAGATTAGACTCCACCGCCTTTAATATTTCAGTTTGCCGAGGAGACTTCATCGCAACTCCACTTTCTGTTATCGTTGGTTTCCGCAATTCCTCCAAAAGTTTTTCCCATTTTTTCGCCCAATCATTAATGGGAACAATATTAAGTTGTAGGCACGCAGTTTCCCCATGACGTAATTTTGCCAGCACCTCCAAAAATGTAGACAAAGGGTCAAACCCTCCCCCCTCCTCACCACTTTCGCCTGTTTCAAATGCGGTGTATGTACGAATGGGGTATGCCGATTCTTTCGTTAATACTAACTCTGAACCGAACATCTCACTACCCTGACTTTTGAGTTCAGCGTAACTCCGTGGAAATTGACTCACATAATCGTCGACTTCTACGAACTCCACTTCTGGGTAGTAAGAAAAAAATGCGGCCTGTACAATACTTTTTACCCCGCTCGGTGTACGTAAATATAAGTGAATTTCTCCGCCGAAACTTACCATCTCCAAAGAGAATGGCCGCGTAACTTCACCGTCAACATATTCTGCTTCTGGAGTTACCGCAGAATTACGCAAGCCATGTATGGCTTGAAGAATTTGTTCCATACCACGAGCGCCTCGAGAAAGCTCGCGCGGAATTTTTATCTCAAACAATGTATATTTCGATTCTTTTAAAAATATGCTCTGCCTCCAGTACAGCCAACATTCCCTAAAAATTGGCATGAGTATTAGAAATGCCCAAAACCACCACGTGAGCAAGAATGCATCTTTCGCGACGCCTAGGGTTGTCGCGACGTCTTGAAACTGTCCGGTGAATAGATCGAGTATCGACATATATACCTATAATACCACAAACCCCCATACGGGGGGTTTGTTATAACTCTTTATGCGATCTTTACATCATACCGACCATCATCCAAGCGTTTAAAATATTTCTTATTCTGCAAATTTAACAGTAGCGTGTTTTCTTTAAATATGCGGCGCTCAAGCACTAACTGAATTAACTCTTTTGACTTCAGTGCACCATTTTCTCGTAAAATATTAGACATGACCTCTTTCGCGGTTCCTGGCATAATACCGAAATCTTCAAGTCCATATGTGCCCCTCCCCACCAATACAAAACGCGCATCTTTAATTAATTCATTGTGCACTGTTTGGTAGTTCGTGCGTTTGCTCACACGATGTACGCGAACCTTATTAATACCCTCAGTTATTGCCGTGAAATGCAACGGCTTTTGTTCTTTCTTTAAAATGAGGTAAGCCCAATCGCGTGCAGTCTTTGGGTTCACTTCGGGCCAGGACGCCAACCCGCTATCACCATAATTATTTGTCGAAAACTTTTTTGAGATCGCGAGCATATTTGCGCCGCAGAACTCGTTCACTCCACATGCCTTAGATACTGTGCTGAACCGTACTTCGAAACCACCCTTTTCGTTCAGTATCGCGTCTTTTTGGCCACCAACCACTTTTACGAGTTGCGTCAAAAATTCGGTACTCTTTTTTACTGCCCCGTCACTTATATACCAAAAACCATGGTAGTTACGATCAGGTAAATGGTAAGAAACTCCATCTACCGCGTCCATAAGAAAACGCACCACAAAACGAAATGTTTTTGTATTCTTTGGTCCCGGAATAAGGTGCGCAATATCTTCGACGAGTGTCTCTTCTCGACGCACTCCACCTAAAGATTCGAGATGTTTCTTTACCACTGTTCCGAATGTCGTAATACCTGTTTCAGCGCTCCTGGCCTTTATGTCAAGAAGCGCGAGATTCTGAATTTGACGAATACGTTCACGGGTTACCCCGAACCGTTTACCAAGGCTTGCAAGGGTCATTTCAGCCCCATTTTTTAGGCCATAACGACCCTCAAGAACTTCGCTCTGTCGCTTGGGGAGTGCGTGCAATGCACCCTCTATTAATTTATCTATAGATACTTCTACCATATTACTTTCCTACTCTATCCTCTTTATTCCAAATAGTCAAGAGTGGGGAGGCTATGAAGATCGAGGAGTATGTTCCTACCACTGTTCCTACGAGAATAATGAGTATAAAATAATGCAGCGTCGCTCCACCGAAAAAGTACAGTGCGAGAAGTACAAGTATCAGTGTCAGAGAAGTATTCACCGAGCGCACAAGAGTTTCATTCACGCTTTTGTTTACCACTACGCTAAAAGTTGTTTTTGCGTTGCGCTCGAGACGTAAATTCTCTCTAATGCGGTCGAATACCACAATGGTATCGTGCACCGAAAAGCCCATCACCACCAATATCGCCACCACAAAGTTCGTATCGATTTCTGCCTGAAATAATTTCCCCAACACCGCGTACATTCCCGTAGGAATTATTGCATCGTGAAATAATGTAACAAGAGTTATAAGCCCATACTTCCAAGAACTTACCGGATATGAAACTGCACGAAATGCAAATGCCACGTATAATGAAATACCCAATAGCACCAGAAAGAACGCCCATATCGCAGCACTGCGCAACTCTCCACCAATCGTCGGCCCAATACTTTCAAAACGCAGCTCTTCTATGTTTGGAAATACCTTTGTAAGTTCCTTGAGATATTCTTGGTGGCGCACTTCATTCGTTTCTTGCATACGCACTAATATACTTTTTGTAGATTCTTCCTCCACAATGGTTACTGCGTCGATTTTTAACGTCTGCTTTAACACATTGTTTAATTCAACAATTGCATTACTTCCACCGTGAGTGCGTATTTGCCACAGTGTCCCACCGGTAAAGTCGATCCCCTTCCGCAACCCAAACTGCGCAATTGCGACAATACTCGCAACAACTAAAAGCCCAGAGAGCGTTAAAAAAATATATTTATTTCCAATAATATTCATAAATGTTATAATAGTGGGCCTTCTTTTTTATCTCTTAAAAATGTCCCCAACATTGCGCGCGTTACTGTTATTGCTGAAAACATACTCATAATGACACCAATAAACAAGGTGAGCGAAAAACCACGGACAAAACCGGTTGTGGTGTAGTACAAAATAATTGCGGTAATCATGGTACTGATATTCGAATCCCGAATCGAGGGCCACGCACGAGCAAATGCTTCGCTTAGGGCACCTACACGCGATACCCCCCTTTTTACTTCTTCTTTGTGTCGTTCAAAAATAAGCACGTTTGCATCAACAGCCATGCCAATGGACAAAATAAACCCTGCGATACCCGAAAGCGTCATAGTAATACCCGAAAGTTTAAATACCCCAAGTGTTAGGACGATATATATACACAGGGCGACACTTGCACATAACCCCAAGCCCCGATAATACCCAAGCATAAAAAGCATAGTCGCAAGTGTTCCCAGAAGTCCGGCCCATACTGTTTTTTGTAACGAATCGGCTCCGAGAGATGCACCGACTGTTGACTGACTCACTAATGCTATTGGCGCAGGAAGTGCACCGGCGTTAAACCGCTCCACTAATTGCTTTGCCTCTTGAACGGTGAAATCTCCAGTGATCTGTGCGCGACCTCCGGTAATTTTTTGTTGCACTACCGGTGCTTGAATGAGTTGCCCATCTAAGAAAATTGCTATTCTATTGCCTATATTTTTTTCCGTTAAATCTTCAAATAACTTTGCGCCTTCATCGTTGAATGCGAGAAGTACTTCGGGCTTTCCAATAAGATTGTCGAAATTTAATTGAGCACTTTTTATATGACGGCCAGAAAGTTTCGACGGTATGAATGCGTCTATTTGTTTCAGTTTACCATTCTCATCTTTTTCACTACTCTCTTTTTTTGTTACCTCTGCGAATAATAAAAACGGCGTCTCACCAATATCTTTTATCGCCGATGTCACATCTTTTACTCCGGCAAGCTCTACAATAAGGCGATATGCATCCCCCTTTTTTGCCACGAGTACTTGTGGCTCTGCCACACCAAATAAGTTTACCCGTTTCTCGATCACGTCACGGAGCCCACCAAGTACCAATTCCCTGTCACCACTTCCAACATTAGACATATCGACTTCATACACTAGGTGGCTTCCCCCCACGAGATCAAGCCCGAGACGCCACTGTCGAAATTGCGCACCATAATATTTAGGGAAAATAAATACCCCCGCGATTCCCGCGAGTATAATAACGCCAATAAGTATAGAAACAAGCCTTCGACGATTGGGCATATTTAAAAAGTAAAAAGGAAGAGCGTCTTTCCGTGAAAGATCCTCCTCGGTAGGGAAAAAGGCAAAACAGAGAGCTGGAACTACTACTTCCTATAATGCAATTTATTCTAGCGTATCTTTTTTTTCTATGCAAGTGCCGATTTTGCCCACGAGCGGAGCGAGTGGTTGCAAAATCGAGCATCCTGAGCCGGGCCTGCAGTGAGCATGGTCGAACTGTCGAAGGATCCATGTAGTTTTAAGCTTAATAGATCCCAGCTCTCGTGCTGGGATGACAAACGAAATAGATCTCAGCCCACCCCTCCACACCAAGCTACGGATGGGCACAACAAATCTTAAAACCAATATCCCTCCGATTAAGGTCGGAGGGATACGGGTATGAGGAATAGATTAACGTGTTCGCTTTATATAACTACGCATTACTTTGTAAGGTTTCGCCGTATTAATTCATAAGAAACAATGGCGCGCTTGATACTCCATAGCAATAACCCCGCCATAACACCAGCAACAAAAACTTCTACTTGCACCGAGGTTCGTGTACGCACCAGTGCCTCAGCGACATACCACAGTGCCCCCGGGGCACCCCCCGACCCCCGAAATTGCATTGCCGTGTTTGCCACTACCGCAACAACGGTAACGCTTTCTGCAACCAATTGCGCAGCAAGTATAAAGAAGGAAATTGCAAAAAATACGGACGGCGCTATACGGCGCAATAACCACACCCCGTATACTCGGAACATAATTTTTTTATTTAAGGCTAAGTAGTTTTGCATACTATATTTACTGTTCCGTCATTGCTTTTTTAAATAATCTTTTTGCCCGAAAGAGCCGCATCTTCAGTGTTGTCAACGAAATTTTTTCGATCTCGGCAATATCGTTGTACGATTTGTCTTCTAAATAATATAGCTTGAGCAACCGTCCTAAATGTTCGGGGATTTTTTTAAGTGTTTCTTCTATTAATTTTTTATTATCGCTTGCCGTAGCTATTTCACGGCCTTCGGTTACTACCGAGTCCTCGTATAATACTGGGTCGAGGTACTCGACATTCCCGCCCTTCTTTTTAATACGCTGATAGTGCGTGAATGAAGTATTGATTAAAATTTTATACGCCCAGCTTTTAAACGTTGCGCCTGGTTGTTCTTTGTAGCGTTTTCCGTATGTATAAATTTTTGTGAATGTTTCTTGTAAGATATCTTCGGCTTCTTCGCGACTTCTCGTAATCGCAATTGCCGCTCGAAGAAACGCCTCTTCGTAACGCTCAATTAGTGCTGCAAAATACGACGGGTCGTTAAACGAACGTCGTAAAATTTCTTCGTCTTTCATTTCTCCTCCCGTTAAAGGTGAACCACTCATACAACAATACTATACATATAAATGTTACAGAACGCAACGTGTCGTATAGTAATCCCTCACGCTATCCAATAACAACTTAATAGTATAGTATGCCTCGGCTCATGACTTTGAGGGAGACTGGGCTCCGAAGCCAAGCCTGCCTATCGGCAGGCAGGCTTGGGTGTCGATAGGCATGTACAATAACGAATGTTTCCCG
>CAYJQG010000029.1:0-10057 GCA_964372325.1 uncultured Candidatus Saccharibacteria bacterium | reverse complement strand
AAACTCCATAAGCTTAAGGCTTCATGGAGTCCAGGATGTATCTGAGGTTATGCAATAAATTGGCAAAAAATTATCGCCCCTCAATATTTGGAGATCCTGCCTGCCGGCAGGCAGGTCCGACTTCCAAATATTCTGCTTGCAGGAATATACTTTAAACAAAAAGAAAAGAGCGCGTTTGCGCCCTAAGAGCTTTTACCGTCGCGAATGGATCTCAATTGGTCCCACCCCTCATCAAGTGCAGATGCACCACGCCATGCTAGCGCTAAACCCATGACAAGCGCCAGCGGTATCTGGAATTGGGATGGTATAGAAAAAGAAGTCCAGGGTACAGATATGGCGTACAATGTGATCGCCGGCAATAAGCACATCTTTGCAATCGCGACACATCGCCAGGGCTTATAACGGAAAAGAAGAGAAGTGACTACCAGACCGCATAATACATAAAAAGAAATGAAATGCAGCCAGGATATTCCCATGAATCTACTCCTGTCACGTCAGAGATCCTAACAACAATATTAGGCTTTTGCTCTGGGGGAGTCAATAAATTATACAAGAAAATTTAAAAATATATTCTGTGCTCTTATCGATATACGGACAAGCCTATAAACATCGAGCGACAGCACAACAGGCATGTTCCTGAAAGGATTTGTCGGAGGCGATTCGGCATGGTCTCCGATCGCAATCGGAGCGAATCGTCGAGACTGCGAACCCCTGTTGATAATATTCCCCGCCGCGATATATGCAAATCGTACACGTCGCTAGGAGCGACGACGAAGGTGTATCCATTGGATACTCTAAGGAGGAGCGACACCGCGACGTGTACGATTTGCATATATCCCTATGGGTTGACTGCATGGTATTGTTGCGCTGCGTTACTCCTCGTTGCAGTAGCGCTGCGGCTACAGCTTCCTCGTCGTGCCTTGCGACAACAATACCATGCAGTCAACGCGACTGGGGAATATTATCAATAGGGGTTCTGGGCCGATTCGCCGCTGGGCGAATCGAGCCGGATCCCGGAAGGAACATGCCCGTTGTGCTAACAAGCAAAGTTACTCGATGTTAGAGGAATAATGAAAAAGCAATAAAAAAATAAGGCGCATGTGCCCTACTTTTTCCCCTTTATTATTTCATCAATCAATCCGTAGTCCTTAGCCTCCTCTGCCGACATATGATAATCGCGATCCGTATCTTTTTCGATTTTTGAGAGTGGCTGCCCAGTATGACGCGCGAGAATTTGGTTTAGTCGCTCGCGAGTTTTTAAAATATGCTTTGCCGCAATCTCGATTTCTATCGCTTGGCCTTCCACCCCACCCATCACTTGGTGCACCATAATTTCAGCGTTCGGAAGAGCGATACGTTTATTTTTTGCTCCTGCACTTAAAAGCACCGCGCCCATCGACGCTGCCATGCCTACACAAATCGTTGAGACATCTGGTTTAACATATTGCATGGTGTCGTAAATCGCTAGTCCTGCCGAGACCGAGCCGCCTGGGCTATTAATATACAACTGGATATCTTTTTTTGGATCTTCGTGTTCTAAAAACAATAACTGTGCAATCACGGTGTTTGCGACCCCGTCGTTAATCTGCCCAGTTAAAAAAATAATACGTTCTTTTAAGAGACGAGAATAAATATCATACGCACGTTCGCCGTGCATTGATTTTTCGATTACCGTGGGAATTAAATATTCGTTGTTCATACTATTTTTTGGCTACGAAATACGAAAGATGTACGAATATGCGAAAGATGCGTACATCGAGGAAATATTTTCGTATATTCGTACATCTTTCGTATTTCGTAGCTATATTTTTTCTAATAACGCAAAAACTTTCTTGTTAAGAACTATACCATAAATATAGTCATAAAGTTTCTCAGCTGCAATCCCTTGGCCTTCGCGTGCATGGTGCCTGGACTCTTCTTCGACTTCTTCTTTTGTCGGCTCTAGCGACTCAAGTTTGGCAATTTCATGGACGATGAGATTCGCCTTCACGCGTTTTTCGGCATTTGGCCTCAGGGTTTTTCGCGCCTCATCAAGCAGTGTGCCACGCGCTTCAATACCCGCACGCACTTCTTCAACCATGCCGTCAAGAGTTTTTTCGATAAAAATGGCGGGGAGGTCGATAGTCGCATCTGTCGTAATCGCATCGAGCATCTTCACGCGTAGTCGGTCGGTTTCTTTGTATTCTTTTTCGGACGTTAAACCAGAGGCAATGCTTTTTTTGAGTTCGTTCAGTGAAGTAAACTTGCCAAGGGACTTTGCGAAATCGTCGTTCGCTTCGGGGAGCTGCAATTCAAAAACGCTGTTGACGGTAACGGAAAAATGTAATTGCTTTTCGCGGAGATCAGTTTGCCAATAGTCTTTTGGTACCGTGAGTTCAAAGTCTAAGTGCTCGCCTTCTTTGTGGCCAACAATTTGTTCTTCAAAACCGGGGATGTATTTACCCACTCCTAGTTCGAACTTGTCGTTTTTGAGTTTGCCGCCAGGGATAACCTTACCATCGTGCGTTGTTTCGACGTCAAGCTCGACGACGTCCGAAATTTTTGCCTCGCGAGTAACCCTTAGAGTTATCGCGCGCGATTTGCGAAGCCATTCAAGGGACTCATTAACTTCCTTTTCGGTGACCTCGATAGTTTTCTTCTCAAACAATATTTTTTTCGCAATTTTTTTATAATCAGAAAGTTTGATTTCGGGGAAAATTGTTAGCTCGGCTTTATAAACCAAGGTGCTCTTGGGGTTCGTGGGGTCAGTCGCGCTCACAAGTTCAATTTGAGGTCGCTCGATCACCGTCCAGCTATGTTCTTCGCTGAGGGCGCCGAGTGTCGTGCGCACCGTTTCTTGGAGTGCCGCTTCGAACACTTTTTCGGGGTCAACCGCTTTTGCGGCAAGTTCGCGTGGGGCACTCCCCGGGCGAAAGCCTTTAAGCGAGACGCGCGCAATAGCTTCTTCGTAATATCTGTCCCAATGAGGCTGAAATTCAGCTTGGGGCAGTATGACTTCAAGCGCGATCTTCGACCCCCCGAGCTTCTTGAATGTAGATTGCATAATGATCATTATAATAGCAAAAATAAAAATAAAAAACAAGCGGCGTGTACCGCTTGCTTACTTGTTGCTCCGCTCTTTATTGCTATGACTATTTTGGCGATATTCTTACCAATTAGCCAGCCAGCAATACCTCAAAGGATCAATGACCATGGCCACAGAACATTGTTGAATATAATGGAGATGAGGATGAGGGAAAAACCAACCACGCCAGTAATTCGGCAAGGATTATTCATGAAGACACCGCATCGAGAACTGATGTCTATGATAACTTAGAACTGCGAATAATACAAATCTTACTCCAGCAGTGGCTTCACCGCCGCGTAATCTTCTTTAGAGATAAACCCCCACTTCAGGAGCCAGTCGAGTTTCTTAATATACCGCTTATCAGCGAGCTGCGTCCATCGGAACGGGTTGTGATTGCCGCGAGAAGCAATGTAGCTATAAATGCACGCCATCCATTCGGCAATGTCTTCGCGGGCGCTATAGCTGCTATAGCGCGTGAGTAGTCCCTTGCATGGGAACGACTGCTTTAACTCATACCGCTTTTCCCCGTATACATTTCCCGCAATTTCATTCCATTCCTCAATTGTCGCATTTGGCAAGGTCGTTTCGTAACAATGCCCTGCTTCGTGCCATACATCCGCACGCGTGATCGGCTCAACCTGTGTGAGAAAACATATTTGAGATTTTGGTTCTCGGCAACGATGCGCTTTTTGTAATTCCCCAAAATGCCCGCTGATGTTGTCACGATAGACTACGGCATCGGTCACGGATTTTTGTACGTCGAGTAGCATGATTCCCAACGATTCGCGAATCAGTGTTTCTTCATCACGTAAAGCGTTCGTGAGTTTTACTGTCGTACATGGAATAACGCGTCGTTCGGGGAGTTTGGGCTTGGGAATCTCATATGTGCTAGTACAGCCAATAAGTAGAAGACCGAAGAGGGTAATGGCACGATGCACGCGCACCTCCGGGTAGTGAAAGAGCAATCTTATTGTTGAGGATGGTATGGCGCAGTACTGTTGTCAAGCCCAAGCACTCCTAATATTTGGAAGTCGGACTTCCAAATATTAGATTTGTAGGTTCCCGATAAGCTCTCGAGTGATTTTTTTATGAATTTTAAGACAAACAAAAAAAGCGCCGTGGATGCGGCGCAAGTGTTATTCGTGAAGCCAAGTCTAATGGATGAAGAATAATTGATCGATAGTGTCGTATTGTTGCTGCGTGATAAAGCCATACTGGAAAAGCAAACCGATCTTTTGGTGGTAGCGATGATCTTGCTGATGTTTGAGCGTGAGAAATCGTAACATGGAGAACGAAGAAGGTCGATGGGTATACATATAGCAATGCGCGACGTATTCCGCAACATCCTCCTTCATATCTTTTGCGCTATAGTTCGTGAGTAGCCCATCGTGTGGTTCGGGGGTATTTATTTTGGCGAGCCAACGATCGCCGAGGTACACATCGCGTGACACACGCATCCATGTAGTGCGGAATGCGCCCGGGAGAGATCGTTCATATGCATGGCCGATCTCGTGCATGAGATGTTCGAAACTCAGCTCTGAAGGCCGAAGGAAAATTCTCGCACCAGGGCCCGTACAATAACCAGCGGTTCCTTCTTCGTAAGCAAACGTAGGATGGTCGGTAATATTAATAGAAGTAATGGAATCGATGATAGGGCGAGACAAGAGGTCTAGCGTTGATGTAACAACATCGTGTTCTGCGGCACGTTGAGTATAAATCAGCGGTTCGCTATAGAATGGACGGTATACACATTCAAAAAATCGCCCAAATGCAAAATGCCAAATGGTACTCAGTGTAAGGAAGACAGTAACCAAGATGGTGGTACCAGAACGCCATGTGACATTACGGTTTAGAAACTTCCACACGACTCCCCCAGTTATCAAGGTACATTAAAAGCATACGCCTTATTCCAGAAAACAAACAAGGAGTAAAAATTCGATCACGGTAGTGATCGAATGTATTAGACTTGCCCCCGGATAAGCTTTATCCGTTGAGCCAAGTCTATTATTTAAAAAGTGGCTTTACGTGATCATATTCTTTTTGTTCAATGAAATGATACTTCAAAAGAAAATCGAGTTTTTTGATGTGCCGTGGGTCATGGCGGAGATTGACGAAAAGATGTAGACCATCTTTCGAGTAACAGTAGCCGTAAACCGATTCAACCCATTCAGCCAAATCTTCCATATAATTTTTTGCTCCATATTGAGTCAGTAAGCCGTTCATGGGGAAAGCATTGCGGTCGGGGTAGCGACTTATGCCATACACGTCGCCTGCAAGTGTACGCCACTCCCCTGCGGCAAGGGGCGAAATTTTACGGAGTTTGAATTCACGTGCATGCCCTGCTTCGTGCCACAGCGTACTTTGGTAGAGCTGCGATCGCAATATACACATATGTTGGTCGTCGTCGTGGACATGTGCCTCGGTACCGGGGTTAAAATGGTGCATTGCGTTGTTTTCCCAAATAGTAATCGAAGGAATGGCGTGTTTCAGCGCGGTAGAGATAGGCTGGAGCGTTTCATAAATAAATTTCGTTTCTTCGGGAGTTGCATTGACGAGAGGGATAGATAATTGAGGAGTTTTTGTGGCGGCTAGTGGCGTTCGTTGCATTACTGTAGCAGTTTTTCGGAGTTTCGTGGCGAATAATTTCTGTATTTTTTCTGCGTCGTCGGTAGCCAAGAACCCGTATTGCAGAAGCAGAACTAGTTTTTTAAGATAACGGGGATCGCTGCCATCTACGCGAAGTAGCGGAGACAAAGAATTTTTAGTATAGAGATATTCATAGGTATAGCGAACAAATTCTGCAACGTCTTCTTGGTAATTCATTGAACCATATTGCGTAATAATGCCATCGGTGGGAAACGTTGCAAGCTCAGGAATCTTTTTACCATACACGTCCCCCGCCGCCAGAATCCATTCAACAGAAAATTTTGTGCCGCGCAATTGGTGTTCAAGTGCGTGTGCGGCCTCGTGCCAAATGATGCCGTTATAACAATAGTGGTCGAGTATACAAATGCGTCGATCGGGGTGGCAATGCGCGGCATCGCCTTTGTCAAAATGACCATCTTTTTCGCTACAGATCGTAATAGAAACAATAGCGGTCGAGGCTGCTTTAGGCATGCGGTTTAGGGCATTGGTAAGAATGTCACTCTCGTCGTCGGTGGCGTTGTAACAATTAATTGCCGCATGGAGCGTGCGAAGAATATGTGTGGAATGTGGGGTGGGAGGGTTGCGGGTTGTTGCGCACCCGATGAGGAAGGTCGCAAAAAGAAGAAAAACAATAGTCGGACCAGCGCGGAGGTATCGCATGGGGCCCCTCTTTTTCAAAGAACTATTACTATCATTATGGATCTGCCGCCACAAAGAATGCAAATAAAAAACTTCGCCAAGGGCGAAGTTTTTTCTAGGTCATGAAAAAGTAGTCGGCTACCAGTGCAATCTTATAAAAACAGCGGCGCCAGTACGAGGGTCAACGTTGCGAGAAGTTTGATGAGCACGTGCAACGACGGTCCCGCCGTATCTTTAAACGGATCCCCTACCGTATCCCCTGTAACCGCCGCTTTGTGCGCATCAGAACCCTTTCCGCCAAAATTTCCTTCTTCAATCCATTTTTTTGCATTGTCCCACGCGCCGCCAGCATTGTTTAAAGTAGTTGCAAGTAAAATTCCTGAAATAGTTCCAACCATCAAGAGTCCAGCAGCAGCTTCTGCTTTAAGCGTTACGCCAACAAGAATAGGGACAGCAATAGCAAGGAGCCCCGGCAAAATCATTTCCTTAAGAGCGCCGCGGGTCGTGATATCAATTGCCGCACCGTAGTCGGGTTTTTTAGTGCCCTGCATAATACCGGGGTGTTCGCGAAACTGGCGTCGGACTTCGTTCACAATAAAAAATGCTGCCTTTCCCACCGCTTTAATTGCGAGTGCCGAGAAGAGGAATACGAGCATGGCGCCGATCATTGCTCCTACAAAGACATCAACTTTCGCGAGGTTCACTACGGTGAGATGCACTTCTTCGAGATAGGCAGAGAATAATAAAAATGCCGCAAGTGCTGCCGAACCGATAGCATAACCCTTTGTTAAGGCTTTAGTAGTGTTCCCTGCAGAGTCGAGTTTGTCCATTACTTGGCGGAACTCTTTTTGTTTGCCAGACATCTCCACAATACCCGCACCATTGTCGGTGATTGGCCCGAACGTATCCATCGCTAAAATATATGCGGCAGTTGCGAGCATGCCCATGGTTGCCACCGCAGTACCATAAAATCCACCACCAGGAATACCCGAATAGTCACCTAGCCAATACGAAGCCAAAAGCGCAGCACCAATAGTCAAAATAGTAAACCCAGTAGACTCGAGTCCAACAGAAAAACCGACAATCACGTTAGTGCCGTGCCCAGTTTTTGAGGCTTCAGCAATTGATCGCACGGGGCGGAAGCGTGACTCGGTGTAATATTGAGTGATATATACGAATGCAAGACTCGTCAGGATTCCAACGAGTCCTGCAGCGAAGAACCAAAACCATAATACGCCAAGTAGTGCTTTTGCAGTAAAATAAAATGCGATAAATGCGAGGGCGAGTGTTACGTAATAGCCTCGGTTTAATGCCGCCATTGGGTTTTCATTTTCTTTCGCACGCACGGTAAATATTCCAACAACGGTAGCAAGAAGTCCGAGTGCGCGGAGGATAAGGGGGAAAATAATTCCGTTTAACCCGAAATAGGGGAACAGTGCTGCCCCGAGAATCATTGCACCAATATTTTCAGCGGCGGTAGATTCAAAAAGGTCGGCGCCGCGTCCTGCGCAGTCACCAACGTTATCGCCGACAAGGTCAGCGACAACTGCGGGGTTTCGCGCGTCGTCTTCGGGGATCCCCTGTTCAATCTTTCCAACAAGGTCTGCACCAACGTCAGCAGCCTTTGTGTAAATTCCCCCACCAAGTTGTGCGAAGAGCGCAACAAGCGATGCACCGAATCCGTAGCCCACAAGAAGAGTTGGGATTTCTTTTGCGTCATAACCATAGAGCGTATACACAATAAACAAACCAGCGATACCTAAGAGCGAAAGACTTACCACGATAAGCCCGGTGATTGCGCCACCACGGAACGCGACTTGGAGCGCAGCGTTATAACCTTTTTTAGACGCCGCAGCCGAACGGACGTTCGCGGTGGTCGACAACGCCATGCCAACAATGCCAGAGACCCCAGAAGAAAGTGCTCCGAGGATTAATGCGGCAACGGTTTGAAGACCAAGCGTGGTGTTGCCGTTCAATGCATAGACACCGAAAAGTACAACGGAAAGCAATAGCGTGATCCAGCTAATAGTATGATATTGCCGCTTCACGAATGCATTCGAGCCTTCTTTAATAGCGGCAGCAATTTGTTGCATTGCGGGGGTGCCAGTGGGCTGTGCGTAAATCCAGCGCATAAGTAGAGCAACAACCCCGAGAGCAATAATTGCAATAGCGATAGGTAGATACAGTAACATAAATGATTAAATTATTTTTTAAATCGTGGAGGTAATTCTATTATTTTTCTGTTGGCGTGGGTGGTTCAACGTTGTCTGCCGCAAGTGGTTCATCGGCGGCTTTCGATGCATCGACTTGTGGTGAGCTGGTCGAACCCACGGCATCGTTATTGGTCTGCGGTGCAGCAGCAGTTCCGCTTTGTTGCACCTCATCTGGTCGAGTTTGCGAGCGCACGTCTATTTTCCAACCCGTAAGTCGCGCAGCAAGCCGAACATTTTGCCCACCACGTCCAATCGCAAGGCTTAGCTGGTCATCTGGTACAAACACTCGCGCTTCATTTCTGGGGAGAATTTCGACGCTCGTTGTTTTTGCGGGCGACAAAGAGTGCCCAATAAATTCGGCAGGGTTTTCGCTCCATTCGATAATATCGAGTTTTTCTTGGCCGAGTTCGTTTGAAAGTGCCATCACCCGAGTACCGCGCTGCCCCACGCAAGAACCTACGGGGTCGATGCCTTGCGCATGAGAGACAACTGCAAGTTTGGTGCGGCTCCCTGGCTCGCGTGCAATGCCTTTAATTTCAACACTACCATCGGCGATTTCGGGGACTTCGATTTCAAACAATTTATGAATAAATTTTGGATGTGCGCGGGAAAGAATAATACTTGGGAGTCTTGCGTCGTCTTGTACGGCGAGCAGTAAAAAGCGAAGACGCTCCCCCACTCGGTAATGTTCACCGGGGATGCCCTCATTATAGAATAGTACACCAATGGCACGTCCGAGGTCGATATAGGTGTTTCCATGTTCAATGCGTTGCACAAGACCGCTTACAATTTCCCCTTCCCTATTTTGAAATTCAGTTAAAATAGATTCGCGTTCAGCTTCGCGTAAACGTTGAAGAACAACCTGTTTTGCGGTTTGTGCAGCAATGCGGCCGAAGTCGTCATGAGTGGCGAGCGGGAAGATAAGTTCTTCTTCGAGTACGGCATCGGCTTTAATGACGCGAGCCTCTTCTATTAATATATGGCGGTCGGGGTTGTAGCGTGGTAAACGTTCTTCTTCGGGGATATCACTGGCTGCAGGCGTAACTGGAGGTTTGGCAACGGGCATTTTTTTTTGTTCTTGTTGGGGGAGCTCTTCGCCTATTGGTGGGAGGGTCATGTCGACCGTTGTAGCATCGACTACAGTTTTTACTTGCCAAAATTTTAACGCACCAGTTTTGGCGTCAAATTGGCAGCGCACCACCTCGCTGCGTTTTGCGTATTCACGTTTATATGCCGCAGCAATAGAAGACTCAATGGCCTCAAGAACCTTTTTGGGGTCAATGTGTTTTTCTTCTGCGACCGATTCGACCGCACGAGCTAAATTTTTTAAATCGAACATATATTTAGGTATCTTTTATCTATTTAATAAAAGTGGTCGCCCAAGAGCGACCAATCATTATTTGAAGTATAACATAGTACAGTAGCAGAAGTCAAATTGCCGTATTCCGCAACGTAAAATCTAACTATACGACCGCTGAATCTGCAATATAAA
>CAYJQG010000028.1:0-11358 GCA_964372325.1 uncultured Candidatus Saccharibacteria bacterium | reverse complement strand
AACGGATATCGTTTCGAAAAACATGCCCTGTAGCCCCGCCCGTCATTAATATATCTTTGATAAGGCGGGGCTGAGGTAGAAGAAGATTTTGTCGAAACAAAATCATTCTGTTTTTGAGAAATGATATCCGTTCAGGAAACATATCCTTCGCAAGGCTGGCTCCCCTAAAGTTATGAGCCAAGGCATACATAGCGTGAGGGGTTACAAAAAAAAGAAAATCCGCCTCACCCCGTGAGACGGTTATTTTTATACTAAGAACACTCGACTGTTTCGGTCCAAGTCACACGTTTCAGTTCCGAACCATCGTATACCGCGATGGACTCCATGCGTTTTACGCCCTTATAGTTCTTCTCTTCTGGGGCGCCCCACGGAATCTTCTTCGAACCCACGCTGTTCATCGCGTAAACGATGCTACGGATAATCCAACGCACTGCGGTGAGCCTCCGGCGCACATTCTTCACGCGCGCATCGGCAGCTTCATACGTCATGCTCGCGCAAATTGCATCATACGCCTTTGCCTTGTAAGACATGAGACGGATTTCGCAGCACGGAGCCTGATAGGTTTCGAAAACTACTCCCTTTGTGACCAGTTCAGACTTTTCACGATACACATCACTTTCATCGTCGTCTTGCTTCTTTTCGCTCAGAATCGCAGATGTTACGGTCGCCTTCTTCCGCGCGTTCAACGCCTTTTGCTCGGCTTCAAGTTCCTTCTCTTCTTTTAGGAGCGGGACCAAACCGATGATCGTTGGGTTCGCCCAATTCGGCGAAATCATTTTCAGCCCGCGAAGGTTCAGCGTATACGTCTTCGTACCGTCGTAGGTTTCTCTGTTATCAATTACGCCAGCGGCCTGGAGCATCGTGAAGCTTGTTGCGCTCAACTGGGCGAGCAATTCCGTGATATGCAGATTCCCATCAAGGATCACGTTATACGTACGATAAATCTTCATATCCCTCGGAGCGCCGCCCTCTTCAGGCTTCACCTTAACCCACTTTTCAGTCTTCAACGAGAAATTGAAGCGGTCTTCCTTGCTCGTAAATCCGATGACCTTCAACTCTCGACCTAAGGGATTCTCGATGACCCGCGGGTCTCTCTTCAAAACCCCAGAACGCTTGTATGCACCCTTGGGGAGATACAGTGTCACTTCGGGGTCTTCAACCAACTGCCGAAGCGCGTTCAGCACGCAATGGCTCGGCCCCGTGGGCTTCAAACCATTACCGATAAAGCTACGATCGCGGAATACTCCACGAACGATGTCGCCGGTTTCACGTCGTTCACGGTCGGTATGCGCCGACGAGGCCTTCTCGGCCAATCCGTTATCGCCCACCAACTCAAACATCGCTGAAGCCGAATCGTAACTCCCATCCACAAACATCGACGCAGCGAGCAAGCGTACATAGTCTGCCTCATCACTCGCAGTCAACGCATCAACGGCAAGATTTTCGTTTACCTTTTGCCCGCCGATATTCCCAGAAACCTTCAGCTTCTTCGGGGCGCCGGAGAGTTCAACGAAAAACCTCGACTGCTCCCCATGCAAACTATTCGAACGAAGATTCCCGCCAACCGTCACTGCAATTTCGGGAGTGCATCGCAGAATACGACTGACACTACCTTTGTCGAGCGCGAGTTCAAGGTCAACATCAACAAGCACAGTGCCGAGACTCACGTCGCGAATCGTCCGAATGACTTCCTTCAAGGAATCAATTTCGCTAATATGGCGATAAATTCCCATGTTCCGACCAGCACTCATCAGCTGCGCGATAAAAGTTGCATCGTACCAATTACCGTATCCAACGACTGAAAACGAAGCACCGTCATCGCTCAACTGTTTGGCAAGCTCCACCGAACGTCGCTGCTCTTCAGCAACGCCCCAATTTGTCGGGACAGCGCACCCGTCGGTCAACATCACAACGTTGTGAAATTTTTCAACTCCAGCAAGACGCTTAACTGTATCTAGCGTAACCTTCAACGGCTCCGAAAATACCGTTGAGCCAATCACCTTAACCTCGTTATCAATCGCAGCTTTGAGCAACGACCTTCCCTTCGTGTTGCACTGCGTTGGTCCGGCGATTGCCCTTGCGTCTCCGTGACCGGAGAAAATGACTACTGAAGCAAATTCCTTTTCTGGCAACTCTGTCATAAAGCCCTTGAGATCATCGCGCAGGTCACTAAGGACCCCAGCCATCGAACCAGAACAATCGACAACGAAAATCGTATGGTCAATGCGCGCACGCTGCAGCGACTTCAGGTCGTCCAGCGTCAGTACGGCAATATTCTTATCAGTCAGACTTCCGATTTTCCCACCACGAACTGCGAATTTCAATGTACTTCTCCCTTTGTCGGAGCCTCTCTTTTGCGCTCACGCAGCTGGCCCACATAGGCTCGGCTCCTGAGACAGCATACGTATAGTAACAGAGGATTCCATCTATGTCAACAGCACGTATTCCGCAACGTAAAATCTAACTATACGACCGCTGAATCTGCAATATAAAATCTAACCCAAGCCATCAGGATACAATAAGGGTAAATAGTCGAAAAATAAGTAAATAATTAACCCTTTTTGTATCCATTATGGATATGCAATCAAAAAAACAATATTTGAAGAAAGTCCGGGAAGAATATCTTTCTTCCGTGTCAAGCAATTTAACCATCTAACCGAACAGCGCGCTTGCATAAAAATAGAAAATCTGTTAAGATATAAACCGTGGCTAAACAGTGTTGTTTGGCTATGCTGCGCCGCACGGCAATGGAATGCGGCACATTACCCATTTTAAGAGGTGCGATATGCGCATCAAAAAACTTTCGATCGCAAGATTGAAAAAGTGCTTGGCGGATACGCAAATGCTCATGTGTCCTGACACTACGCAGGAGCCCAGAGTAACTTTGCGCCTCATGAGGCTGTTCGAGAGGGCGTACAATATGTTCGATGGTATGACCGATGAAGAGGCGCGCGAGTCATCGACAGGAAGGAGCGACGCAGTGCTTAATTGCGCAGAAAAGCTGCTCCGGCAACTCAGAACAGCGGCGTGTCATTCGGAGCCACTAAGTAGAAGTGTGGCAAACAAAGATATGAGATGGTGGGGATACAGTCCGACATGGTGGCTGAATAGGAAGATCCAGCTTATGGAGATCTTCGTCGGATTGGCTACTCCCTCGTTTGGCGATACTGGGGGAGGAGCGTACATATACAAAAGGTCTCATAAACTGAGGGAGGCATACGTTGAGAGGCGCTCCCTGAGAAAGGTCGTGGTGGAACTATAAAGCTTACGTACGGCTGAAAATCACGCCTCGCAGGTCTCCGGGATCTGCGAGGTATTTTTATAAAATCGTAGCCCTTCGACAAGCTTAGGAAGTAATATAATTTGCATCCTTTGGCACAATCGTTTATACTGACTACGGCTCGTTCGTAAGGAGATCTGTATGCGACCCATGAATAATGCGCCCTATACTCGAGTTCTTTTAAAAATTACTGGCGAAGCCCTGAGTTGCCAGACAGAACATTCGCCATTTTCCACTTATGCCATGGAAAGACTCGTTGAACAGATCAAGCAAGTCCATGAACACACCACACTCGCTATTGTGGTTGGCGGTGGCAATATTATTCGTGGTAGCAAACTCATTCGCGAATTTGGCATTGATGCGACGAATGCGGACTTTATTGGCATGACCGCAACAATTACGAATGCACTCCTCTTAGAAGCTTGCCTCACTGCAGCCGGTGTATGCGCGCGTGTTGCAAGTTCGATCCCCGTGCATACCGTCGCAGAACCATATATCTTTAAACGCGCACGTAGACACCTTGACCACGGAGAGGTGCTCATCCTCGCTGGCGGTACTGGTAACTCGGGTTTTACTACCGATACTGGCGCAGTTGTCCGAGCCTCGGACCTCAAGATGGACATTGTTATGAAGGGCACGAAGGTTGCCGGAGTATTTACTGCCGACCCCAAAAAACATACCGATGCGACGCTTATCCCGCTCATGAGTTACCAAGACTTCCTCGAACGTCGACTCTCGGGGATTCTTGACAAAACCGCAGTAACGCAAGCAGAAGAAAAGAATATGCCAATTCTTGTTTTTGATATTTTCGAACCCGGAAGCTTGCTGCGGGCAATTTCCGGAGAGTCTATTGGGTCACTTATTACCAGCCCCCTTACTGGGGTATAGTGTATAGCCAATAGTCACTAGGGGAAAAATAAATCAGCGACTATTTGTCGCTGTTTTTTTGTATGCTTCTTTTGAGACCCGTTATCGCTATCGCGCGCAACAAATGACACACTAACCCAATAGACCAAATGACTACTAGAGTTGTCGAATGTAATACCACCTCAGATAGTACCGCGCTTAGGAGGCATAACCCTGCGTACGTAAAATAAAAAGTTTCGCTACTCTTATATTAGACCTGCTCCCCGATAACATTTCGGCTCTTTTTCATGAATTTCGGCTACGACTTCGTGAAAAAATCTCAACAGATTCTGTGAATATGCTTCGATTTTTTCACTTCGTCTCGCTCGAAATTCATGAAAAATCCCTTGAAAGCTTATCGGGGAGCAAGTCTATTTCCCCGCGAGATCGGCCCAGATATACCAGAGCATCGTCGGCCATGTCAACCATAAGAGTATTTCTAAGACGGAATAATTTCCCAGGCTCATTTTGTCTCTTATTTTTTACGCTATCGTTAATATACACACCCTTTGTTTTTTGTACAATTTTCTAATAACCCCTCACGCTATCTACTGTAATTTAAGCGTTCTTGCCAAAATCTCGCCTTAGTTACGATCGTAACTAAGGCGAGATTTTTATTGTGAAGTTCAGCTTCATTAAGTTCAGCTTGTTCAATCAACTGGTTATAGCCAATATTTGGAGATCCTGCCGGCAGGCAGGACTCCCCTAAGGTCATGAGCCGAGGCATACATAGTGTGAGGATTATATTTTCTATCATCATCATTGACATTCTTTTACTGGTCTGCCATGATAAGCTTTGCTTACCGTGTGGTAGGCTTGCCTGCCGGAGGTGGACGTGGATCCACGGACCCAGAAAAAGGGAGAACTGGTATGAAGCTGAAGTTGAAGCTCGATTGGCCGTCTTTGAAGGAACGTATTACGAACACCTACAACTCTGTCCGTAGTTGGTATACCACTACCGTTGATGAGAAGGCCCAGAAGCCGCTTCTTGCGGTCGGGGCTCTGATTCTTGCCGGAGTTGCTATTTACCTTCTCGTTGTTGTGACGCCGATTCTCGTGAGTTTTGTCACCTCTGCGGTTACCGCGCTTTTCAATCTTCTCTGGCATACCATTGCGCTGGTAGCCATCCTCGTAGTGGTTGGCTACACTGTTCCTCGTTTCTGGGGACAGAAGCTTGGGTTTAATTACTGTTGGAGTGCGAGCGAAAAGGGCTTTGGGGTCTACCTGAAGCGCGAGCTCCTTGCGGCGGTCCCCACTCAGGATGTAACGACCGGCATGGACGAGGCGCCTACGAGCGCCAGGCCTAGAGAGGTCGTTACTGAATTCGAACACGAGGATAAGTAAAAAATAAAAAAAATCGATACTAACAACCCCGACAATGCCGGGGCATTTATTATAGCTCTCTCCTTAGTTCCTCAAGTAATTTTTTCGCCGTAGCAGATAATTTCTTTGGGGTTTTTACGTCGAGCTCAATATATAAATTTCCCCTCGATCCCCAACGGCCAAGTTGCGGCATTCCTTCACCAGAAACTTTTACTGGATTTTTTAGACTATAATTTTCGGGAACCACTACCTCAATTGTCCCACCAACTATTTTGGGAACAGTCATGGGTTTCCCCAATAATATATCGACGAGACTAATTTCTTTTTTAATATGCAAATCGTTTTCTCTTCGTTCAAATATACTATGTTTTTTTACGCTTATACGCACATATAAGTCTCCCGCCCCGGCACCACGTTCGCCTGTTTCGCCCATGCCAGTAATTTGAATAATTTGTCCATCGGCTACACCAGGGGCAATACTCACCTCAACTTCGCGCGTTCCGCGCATACTCCCCTTTCCGCTACACGAGGCGCAAACCTTTTTAGGAATTTTTCCGGCACCACCACAGGCGACACATACCTTAACGCGAGAAAAATTACCAAAAAAACTGTGCTGCGATTCACGCACTTCGCCCTTGCCGTCGCATGTTACACACGCGCTATACCCCTCACCTTCAAAATGCCCGGCACCTTTACATGCCCCACAATGAATTTTTGTTTCAAATTGAATATTTTTCTTTGTTCCGCTAAACGCCTCTTCGAGTGTAACTGCAAGGCCATATTCAAGATCGGCACCTTTTTGATACGACTTTCTCCGACGATTACCACCCCCGAACATCGCGTCCATAATGTCTCCCAAATCACCAAAATCTCCAAACTGTGACGGGTCGATGTTAAACCCGAACCCACCGCCAAATGGGTTACCGCCGCCATTATGCGGAATGCCATTCGTAAACGCGTCGCCATACCGATCATACGAGGCGCGTTTTTCTTTATTGGAAAGCACCTGGTACGCTTCGTTGATTTCTTTAAATTTTGTTTCGTTGCCTGAGGCGCGATCAGGGTGATGGAGGTGCGCTAATTTGTGATACGCCTTTTTCACCTCTTCGTCGGAAGCGGTTTTTGTTACGCCGAGGGTTTTGTAGTAATCCTTCATGATTTATATTACTGCTGTTTCTTTTGTTATTTCCTGGCCAACAACTTTTGCAAACCCCGTTGCAACACTTATTGAGTACAATATCCACGCCACTATTTCAATAATATACACGAATATAAACCCAACACCTTTGATTGTAAGAAATATTAGTCCTGCCCCAATCCAACCCAAGTATTGTTTATATCCTGCAGGAATTTTTTCTATTTGTTTTTGCAATGCTTTCGTGAGCACCCCTAATACGGTATCGTTATTTTTTATCCCTATCTGTAATACCTCACTAATACTTTGTCTTAATTGTGCTTCGGCTTGGGCAGTGACCTCCGCTTTTGTCGCAGCATCTAATGCCGCGATTTCTTGCGGCAGCATGCGTAATGCATTCTGATGAATAACGGTTTTTATATTCCCATCTAGCGAAAACCCTGGAATAATATTTTGTATAATTCCCTCGCTGGGTTTTAATATCCCTGCCAACACCCGCTCACTCACCGTGAATTGTTCTCCGCCTAAACGTAAGACTCCAATTATTCCAAGAGTTAAGGCCCCCGCCGTTACGAGCGTCCCCAACATCACCTTTCCTATATGCGAAATGCTTACTTTGAGCGTGCTCCGTTCAAATGCCTGCCCATTCATTCCAGCAATAAGTAAAAGTAATACCACCAACGCTCCACCAATTGTCCCGATACTTCCTGGATACACAACGCTAAACCATGCAACCCCCAGCCCCTGTAGCGCTGCTGCGCAAACCATTACCCAACGCCCTTTAATGAGTATTGTTTCCAAAAGAAATAACGCCCCGAAACATATGAATGCCCCTGCGACCCATAATGCGTTTTGCCCACTTTCCACATCCCCCAAGTGGGAAGCTAAGTAGCCAAACGCTGCGGCAAAAAACGTGGCGCACACTACCAACACCGCAACTTTTATTTTAGATTGATTTGATACAATTGTTTGATCCATAGATATAACGGTCACTATTGAGTTTCTTTCGGACCCTCTTGCTCGCCCTGCTTATCGGGCCCCTCTTGTTTTTCGGGACCAGTTGCACCGTACATCGACTGCCCGATTTTTTGAATTTCTGCTCCAAGCGCCTCGGTTGCTGCTTTTATCGCGGGGCCATCGCTACCATCCTTCACTGATTTCAGTGTATCAATTTTTGCGGTTATTGCCGACTTGATATCTTCTTTCACTTTATCGCCTGCATCTTTTAACGCCTTCTCTGAAACATAAATAAGTTGCTCTGCGTGATTCTTTGTTTCTATCAACTCACGTTTTTCTTTGTCTTCGGCGGCATGGGTCGCTGCTTCTTGTTTCAATCGCTCTATCTCTTCCTTGGATAACGCCGTTGAAGCCTCGATGCGCACCGACTGCGTTTTCCCCGTTGCTTTGTCTTTTGCTGACACGCTCAAGATACCGTTTGCGTCAATGTCGAGCGTTACTTCTACCTGCGGCACCCCGCGAGGCGATGGAGGAATGCCGTCTAAAATAAATCGCGCGAGTGTTTTATTGTCGCTGCTCATCTCGCGTTCACCCTGGAGTACGTGCACCTCAACCGATGTTTGCGCATCTGCAGCGGTTGAAAATATTTGTGATTTTGCCGTAGGGACGGTTGTATTTTTTTCGATGAGCCGCGTGAATACACCCCCCAACGTTTCAATGCCCAAAGAAAGCGGTGTGACATCGAGGAGTAGCACGTCTTTCACATCTCCCTGGAGCACCCCAGCTTGCACCGCTGCACCAAGGGCTACCACTTCGTCGGGATTAATACCTAGGTGTGGTTCGCGACCAAAATATTTTTTTACCGCCTCAACCATCGCTGGCATTCTCGTTTGTCCACCAACCATGACTATTTCGTTAATATCTTTTATCGCAAACCCCGTCTCTTTAATGGTTTTGTCCAAAATCTGAATTGAACGATCGATGTGGTGACGCACTAACTCTTCTAATTTCGCCCTGGTAAGCTTCACCAAAAAATGTTTTGGACCGTCAACGCCCGAACTAATGTACGGTAAATTAATCTCCGTTTCAAACGATGTCGAAAGTTCGTGCTTAGCGCGCTCGGCAGCTTCTTTGAGGCGCTGCAATGCCAATGGATCTTTCGCAAGATCAATGCCTTCGGTCTTTTTATATTCGGTCACCAAATATTCGTTGATGAGTTTATCGAAATCGTCTCCCCCGAGGTGCGTGTCGCCACCGGTAGACTTCACCTCTACCGTATCGTCCCCAACTTCCAAAACCGATACATCGAATGTACCACCACCAAAATCGTACACGACAATTTTTTCATTTTTTTGTTTATTGAATCCGTAAGCAAGTGCCGCTGCAGTTGGTTCGTTTAAAATACGACGCACTTTTAACCCCGCAATTTCACCTGCGTTTTTTGTTGCCTGACGTTGGCTGTCGTCGAAATAGGCGGGCACTGTAATAACTGCTTCTTCTATTTTTTCGCCCAAACGCGCTTCAGCATCTGCTTTAAGCTTAGAAAGCACCATCGCAGAAATTTCTTCGGGCTTATACCACTCGCTACCCATTTTTAATTCCACGCCATTAGCACTTGAAGCACGAATTTCATACGGCAACCACTTTTTGTCGCTTTGCACTTCGGCATCCGTAAATTTACGTCCCACTAAACGCTTCACTGAAAAAATGGTGTTCTTTGGGTTGGTAATTGCCTGACGCTTTGCGAGCAACCCCACTGAACGTTCGTTACTTTTAGAGAGCGCAACAATTGAAGGAGTCGTGCGATTCCCTTCTGCGTTTTCTAATATTTTTGGGGAGCCGCCTTCCATGATCGCAACTGCTGAATTGGTGGTCCCCAGATCAATCCCGATAATTTTTGCCATATAGTGTGGCAATTTCAATCTTTTGGCTACGCCTTCGTCGCTTTTCGTCGGAGTACCGCAGAGGAGGGTACACCTCCTCAAAGCTCCTCGGCTCGCCTAAAATCTTGAAATTGCTTTTTAAAAATATTTTCTAAATTTATTTACTTACTCTATCCTCATCGTTCTCTTTTAATCTTGCAACTTTTATTCGCGATGGGCGTAGCACTCTCCCGTGCAATCGATAACCGCTCCCAACTTCTTCGATGACCGTTCCCGGGGGTTCTTTGCCTTCAACCTCTTCGATAACTTCTGTGGTTGCGGCATCATACAGAACACCCAATTTACATTCCATCTTTTCAACACCGAATTTCTTCATAATTTCTAAGAGCTGGTTACGGATCATTACAAACCCCGCGTCTGGCTTTTCTTTCATCCCCTTAATTGCAATATCGAAACTATCGAGCACTGTAATAAATTCTTTGAGTATTCCAGCATATCCGAATTTGATCACTTCTTCAAACCGCTTGGTCTCGTCTTTTTGATAATTCATGAGATCTGCCTTTGCGCGTTTCCAACCATTCAAATACTCATCTGCCTGTTTCTTGATTTCAGTAAATTCTTCTCGACACTTTTTTACTGCTTCATTTTCTTCCTCAGCTATTTTTGCGCTCTGGTCAAGGTCTGGGACAAGGTTTTTATCTTGTTGTGATTCCATAATTATTTTTTTTCTTAAACTTTTTTCTAATTCCCTTAAAGGCGCGTAGTGGTTTTTCGTAATCCATGCGCTGCGGCCCTAACGCCATCACGAGCATTTGCTCTCCACCAACTTCATACATATCAGCGAGTATCGCGATATGCCGACTCTTTAATGGACTTTCCTTGCCAAACCATACGACCGGCTGGTTGGTCCCAATATCACGTTCATACATTTTTGTTGCCGTTTCTTCAAAGTGCTCCATGTCTTCTGCTAATTCGACGAATTCTTGACCACCGGTGAACTGCATACGTTTACATAAAATATCAAATCCATTTTTATATACGTTATTCCCCAAGACCACGCAACTCATACAATTAAAGTCGTGCGAAAACTCATGAACAAAATCTTGCAATGCTTGTTTTTTTAATGCAAGAACTAATTTCTCTACCACGGCGCCCTCGCGCTGCTCCTCTTCTCTTGAGGAGCCATCGGTATATGCAAACATTCGCTCTAATAGTTGGTCGACCATTAATCGATACCCCTTTTCGGTTGGTATTCGTCCCCCCGATGTATGTGGCTGTAGCAGTAACCCATCGTTTGTTAGGCGCACTAATTCCGCCCTAATGGTTGCGGGTTTCACACCGAAATTATATTCCTCGTATAATTCTTCCGAACTCACGGGGGTGCCGCTTTCAATAAACGCATCGACGGTTGCCGTTAAAATGTCCTGCGCTCTTTTGCGTAGCATAATTTGCATACTACACAATTTAGCACTCTCGTGTCAAGAGTGCTAATATTATCTGCAGTAGCCCATTTCCCCGCGATTACTTACAATACATCTATGTCCCTCTTTAAACCCCAACCTTCACCCAACGTCTCCGAACCCGAATTATCTGCGGAAAAAGCGGAAAACATTGACGCAACAAACATCGAGCGTATCCTCCACCTCCACGAACAATACCTCGAAAATCTCCAATCCCTAAACACCTCCGGCGTATTACAACTCTTGATACTACAAGAACGGCCCGCACTCGGTATTATCGGTATCGACGGAAAGGAATACCCTATTCCGACATATGAAGCAGTGCGTGACGCCATCATCGCAAACCAAGAACGTCTAACCCCCAAAATTGCACAAGGCTTCGCTAAACTCCAATTAACTCCGTTTGCAACACCA
>CAYJQG010000027.1:0-11680 GCA_964372325.1 uncultured Candidatus Saccharibacteria bacterium | reverse complement strand
ATATATTAATGACGGGCGGGTCTAAAGGGCATGTTTCTCGAAACGATATCCGTTCTGGAAACATTCGTTATTGCACTTGCCTATTGGCAGGCAGGCCTGTCTGCCGATAGGCAGGTCTTACAAATCTTTAGAGAAACATGCCCGCTGTTCTACGCTCGATGTTTTGTTGGTGTTCCCGTTTTGAGATGTTTTTTGAAACGATATCCGTTCGGGAAACATTCGTTAGCGACAGGGGCATACTGTGGTAGGTCGGGCAGTGTGAGGTTTAGAAAGCCAGTGTTTATGCTATTTTGGATATGAGTTTTGGTTGTGTGGTCGCGAGATATATTGCGCGTTTAAATTTTGTGCTTGGATTAATATTGTGGATATTTTTTATACAATATTTTTGTTTTTGCGATACGAAAGCCTTGTTTTTTATTTTGGGCACAGCCTTAAAAAGGGCTATCCCGACCAGTAGAAGAACGCTTATGAGTGGGATGGTTGCCGAAAATAGCACCTTCCATATTGTTATATGTGTTAAGATGTCCATTGCACAAATGTCCATCTCATTCATTAATGGACACGGAGACATGTGGTCCATCGCTCCCATTGCAATAAGGACTCCAACGCTATTTATTAGTAACAGTGTGGTGAATAGCACGAGTGCTATTTTTTTTGATATAGGAGTATATATCCGAAACATATTTTTAGTATATCGTTTTTTCATTTTTAGACAAGAACTTTTCATTGCCGAATAACGTACGATCGTGGTTATTTGGTAATTGTTATTTTGATTTCACAGAAATCAAAATAACAAAAAAACGAGTGCATGCGCACTCGTTTAGTTTCTAACCACCAACTCCGGCTTCGCGGTCGAACTCGAGCTGTTCGCCGGTACCCAGTCGATATTCGTCGGTCACCAGGCGGCTTTGGCCGCTTTCATTTGACACACGCGCCTTCGCACCCGAAGGAATCTGTAAATCGCTATTCAGTGCAGTACGTAGTTCACCAACCGTAGCATCGGCTTCAACATTTGCGCTTCGAGCGCCACACAGTACTCGATTCTTTGTCGCTATCATTTTTTCTCTCTCCTCTTTACGGTAGGCCTACCGTTTCGCTCGGCGTCGGCGACAGTCGCCGACGCACCGAACGAGTACTGCCTATGAGTATATCAATAAACAACTCATCGTAGTCAAGTGTCCCTTCAAGGTAGCAGTAAAATGTGGTGAGCATATTTGCGGCAATTGCGTTGTTCATAAACACGAGTTGTGGCGTGCTTGCTATTTGTTCAACGCAGCCGAGTTCGCCGGGATTTTTGTCTTCGGGATACTGTAATTCTCTGTGATATTCGTTCGCAATAGGAAGATCTTTGTTTACTCCGTGCTCGCGAATAAATATTTGTATATTGCCATCGGTGAAATTATTGCCGCCGGAAATTATCACGATATTTGCGAGATCTTCAGCGTGGTCTGAGACCAGTTTGCGTGTTGCGTGGTTGTCCACGCACATAAAAACTATGTCATCTTCGCCAATGAATTCCGCAATATTTTCTTGAGTCACATATGTTGGAATTCCGATGGTAAACATATCGGGAAATTTTGTGCGTAGTTCTTCGGCAACAACTAACGCTTTATACTCTCCGGGATGCGTATTGATTTGACGAGCGGTATTTTCGTAACTAAAGCGATCTCCGTCGAGAAGTGTAATTTCCACGTCTTCAATATTTTTTTTGCGCTGTAGGGCGGACAAGAATACAAATAGTGGCAAGAGTAGACATTGCGCGATCCCACCGACGCCAATGAGTTTCACCCGTTTTATGTTCATGCGCGCACCTCATTCTCGCGTTTATCCATTTGCCCTACTATCGTCTTTATGTTGAGACTCGCATTTCGTTTTGCGTCGAGTTCAGTAATGGTATCAAAACATTTGGTGATATCGGCAGCGAGTCGTTGGTTTAATAACTCAGCGAGTCTTGCCGCATTTGTCCCACTCGTCGTTTTTTGATTTTCGGTGCACGATTCGAGTGTTGCCGTACAAATTATTCCTGCGAGATCACTCAGATGCTTCTTGAGTGTGTCGATAGTCAATTTTGGGTAACGTCCTTCGGTTTGCATGGAATGTAAATGCTCCTCTACAATTTTTCCGACACCATATGCGTGTTTTTTGATATTCTCTCGCATTGCATTGTCTAATTTCGCCACTTCGTCTTCTCCTGAATTTTTTGTTAACCCCTGTACCAATTGTTCTAATGTTTGTGCGCATTTACGCCATTGTACTTCGAGCGGAAATCGTGGATTTTGCGCACTTGCATTTTCCCAGGTCCAAATATTTTTTAGTCGCGGTTCGAGTAGCGACATTGCGTCGTAATGGTTGTTTCGTAGGTCATTACTGAATTTGCTGTTCCAAAATTGTCCTATTGCCTCGAGGATTTGATCAGCAAATATTGTACTTTTTGCTTCTTCGATTCTTATACATATTTTCCCCGAGTCGAAGCAGTTTGGTATGTTTGGGAAATACAATTCGTCGCTTAAATTCTTTAATGGACTATTGCGGTAGAAACAATACAGTTGCGGAGTTGCTTCTCCAATACAGTGTACTACGAAAACGGTATATGGAAAGCTTAATTGGAATTCCATGCGTTTATCGTCTGTCTCATGGCGACGCCGTAATTCTTCGTTCATCCCAATTTCTTGGGTCACGAAGTTTTTCTCGAATTTTATTGTCCGTCTTTCTGGGGGGAATTCGAGTACTAGAATAACGCTCCCCTCTTTTTTGAAAAAGAATCGTGTTTGTGGTGGCAATAAACAGTCGAGTGCCCCATCTTTTCGCGCTCCTTGAAAATCTATAAATTGTTCGCGAAGTCCACTAAGCACTGAAGTTCTAAAATCTTTAAATGTATCTTCGATGCGTTCTTGTATCCCCAAGAGTGCTTCTTTCTTAAATCGTGTCAATGTAAGGTCTATGGTTGTTGCCAATAATTCTTTCGCATTTCCGAATACATCGCGCATTTCTGGGTTGCTTATACGTTCGTCAATCACGCCGCGCATATTTTTTTGGACTATGTGTAGCAGCTCGCTTATCGTATACGCGAAATTTGTTTTTCCTTCTTGTGTTAAATATGCATCGAGCGATTCTATGCAGCGTTTTTCGACATCGGTGATTAATTCTTCCTCTATTGGCTGTATGCACATTGCGAGCAGTTCTTCTGCTTCAAATATTTTTACGATGACATCTTTCTGTACAATTCTTGGCCATGGCCAGCTCTTTAGCGTTGCTTCGATGCGGTGATGCTCAATGATATTTTCAAGGCGTAATACAATATAATCGGTATCTTGAGTTACTCTTTTTAGTTTTACGCATGCATCGCCGTATGTGTTATTATAGCTGTCGTTTGCTAAATATAAGACCGCTCCGATCGAGAGTATTATTCCCAATACTATGAATGCAGCCCCCATGCCCCCTCCTGTTTTCAATGAACGTTTCCTTGAACTAGTATACTATGTTGTCGTCTTATGTGCAAACTCATCTTATTAAGCTTCGCGAACGTTTACCTAGGGCGTATCCAAGTAGTATGAGCAGTATTGTGCCTACAGTGGTTATTGCTCCGAATGCCCAAGCCCAATTCACACCCTGTTGTATAACAATCTTACTTTTCGTTTCTGTCATATTTCCCGCTGCGTCGTATGCACGCACGACAATTGGGTATACCCCCGGGAGACGAGGTGGAAGATAATAGGTATTCTCAAACTTAATCAGTTTGGGTTTAAACCATTCGCTGTCGCTATACTGCATGGTGTACGTGGTAACCCCTGAAGTTTTGTCGATGCAAGAAAAACTCATCCTGGGGTGTAGCAGTGATGTTTTTTGCCCATCGGGTAATGTAATTTGGCATTGCTCTGGGGATGTGGTGTCGATTTGTATTTTCCTGTGCGTTATTTCTCCCCACCCAGTAGCGTTTTTTAATTTTATGTGAACATACCACTCGCCATCTTCGATTTGTGTAAATATTTTTTCGTTGAGTTTTTCTTCGACGACGAGGTCTGGGTCTCCAACGGGGTTATGGTTCAAGGTAATAGCAACGGCAGTTGTGTCCGGTGTAAGTTCCCAATTTAATTTGGGGTTGTTATTCGAGTACCACGTTGTTTCGTCGGGGTGTGTGACTGATGTTACCGTCGGTGCCTCGGGTGCTTTTGGTAATTCGAGCAACGCGCCAATTGTCTTTTTCGCTTGGATGACGTTGATGTTTGTTCCGCGTAGTTCCACCTCCATTGCTGTCCCTAATCCATCAGCAGCTAACACGTGTGTATACTCTTTTACGAGTTCTATGCTGCCCCCCCCGATTTTTTTTGCAGTGAATATTATGCTCATCAATGTCCCGCCGCTTCCCTCAAATTGTTTTATGGTTCCACCCGCGAAACTTATTACCCCCGCTTCTTGGCTGATCGAGGGTTCTTCCGCCCAAAATGTAAAGATCGAGCTTGTCGTTTTAATGCTCAGTGCTTTCAAGCGGTCTTTTGGGAAATTAATTTTTCCTTCTGCGGCATTTATTGCCCTCCCATTTGTTTTTATTTTGAGATTCACAACGATATTTTTCCCTACCTCTATCGTTGCTTGTGGTGGATCGAAATATAATTCAACACCAGCTGCGTTCGCGGTAGAAATACTATAGAAATATAATAGAAATACGATAGAAATACCGTAGAAATACCTTGGGAATATATTTATTTTCATAATATTTCTATTTATTTTTTTTACGCTGCTTCTATTGTATTTCTATTCTTGATGTGTATGATGGCTGCCGCACCAAGCCCTATGATGATTAGCAATAACGCAATGAGTTTTGGTGTTACCGTTCCTAAGTCCACTTCGATTGTTTCAACGGTTGCATTTCCCGCGTTGTTTACCGCACGAACCTGTATTCTTATTTTACCCGATTGTGTTTTTAGCACATATGGGCTTTGTGTTTTTTCCCATGCGGTTTCTGCACTGTTTGTTATTTCCTTGACTTCATAGTATGCGATTCCCGATTCAGTATCTGTTGTTTGGAAAACGACAAAATATTTACCATTGAACATTGACTGCTCCTGACCGACGAGCGGAGTGAAACTTTCTGGCGGGGTTATGTCTTCCGCAAAAAGACTAGCGCCGATTCGTGGGCGACCGGCCCCTTCTTTAATTGTTATTTTTTGAGGTACCAGTGTTAATTCACTTTCTGTGCCAAGCCCGTCGTCGATCAATGCCCGTGAATATGGGGAGAAGTTTAGCTGCGCATCTCCGGCTTTTTTTGCGTGTGCAATAATAATTCCCACTAAGCCGTTTTCACCACTAAACCCTGGGGTAGCGATTCCCCCAGTAATACTCATTATTCCTTCGTCGTTTGAAAATGTTGGGTCTTCAGGAAAGAGTTTGAGAATCGAATTTTGTGTTTCAATGCGCGCAATTTCGAAGTATTCATTCGGGAATTCGACATACGTCTCTACTGCATTTATGGCAATACCTTCGGTGTTTAAGCGGATGGGAATTTCGAATACATCCCCTACTCGCACCATTGTCTCTGGTAATTGCAAGCTTAATATTGCGGCATTGGCGATAGAAACACCGTAGAAATATGGTAGAAATACCGCGGAAATAAATAGAAAAACCTTAGAAATACGATAGAGATATCGCAGAAATACGATAGGAACATTATAGAAATACAATAGAAACATATTAAGAAGAGAGTTTTTTTGATCGATATGTAATAGCGATAAAGTTGTTTAATTTTATAGAAAGCTTTTTAGTCATACGTGCAAAATTTTTAACTATTTCATAGAACATAATCGTAGTCAAGTTTTCACTACCCGGTCCACCAATATAGCAAAATACTAAAATCGACCAAGTTCACTGTGCCGTCGCCGTTTAAGTCTGCCAGTGCATTTTTGGGTTTCCCCCAATTAAATAGAAGGATACTTAAATCGGTGAGGTTGACGCGGCGGTCAATGTTGATATCCCCGATTCTTTTTCCTGCACTATTGGGCTTCGCAACCACCCCAAAGAGCGTGAGATGGTCAACGCTAGTTTCTACTGTCTTTTTTTGTGTGTCAACCACCGCGCCGTTTATTTTTTCCCATTGTCGTGTTTCTGTATTCCAAAAATATATTGCTAACGAACTTTTTTCTGCGTTGGAGGTTTGTGCATCGGTTAACTGAAAGAGCATTTCAATGGGTTTATTAAAGCGCGTTATTGCTTCTCCCTGCGCATTATACGCTTTGACTTCATAGCTTTGCCCCGCAATAAAGAACATTCCGTTCGGTGGTGTTCCGTTACGCATTATTATTGCTTGGCTTACTGGTGTAATCGAAATTCCGCTGAGGTCGGTTTGTGGTTGTATGGTAATGGTGAGTGACCCCCCAACTGCTCCTGCGCCAAGCCCATCGAGGCGAACAGTTGCTCCGCTTGCGTTATTAATGCGCGCCCGTTCTCCTGCTTTTACTATAATTATTGGTGGTTGCACCACTCCTGCACCGCCCCCTCCGCCCACACCACCTCCTCCGCCACCTCCGCCTGGCGGCGGAGGAGGCGGAGGATCGGTTTCGTCATTATCTGTTGCAGACGAACAGCCGGGGTCGGCAGGGAAATCGATCTTACCGTCGTCGTCATTGTCAATGGTATCTGAACATTGTTGTGCGCCGGCTACCACAATGACTGGTCTAATAAGAAATATTACGGCTTCCGCATTGTTTAGGGGAATATTGGTATTCGGCGCGAATGTTTGAATGGGGATGCGATGTACGCCCAATACATTTGAGTTTTGAATTTGTTGATCTCCGTTCTCGCCATTATTTGCGTTAGTTCCTATTTTTAATATTACTGCTCGACCCGCAAGGATTGGATCGGCGTTATTGAGATTAATGCTGATTGTTCGTGTTGGTGGATCGACGCTTATTCCATGTACACTTCCAGCTCCTACTCCAGGTACTGCTCCAAGCGCTATGGGGATAGTGTAAACGGATATTGATTCTTGGTGTGCATTTGGCGTCGTACCACCTTGTACTGGGTTCAAGTGCTGTATCGCGATTCTTCCATTCCCTCCATTACCACCTGCGTACGTACAATTAAAACCCGTTCCGCCAATTGCCGAAATGCGATTCGTTCCAGTCGTTAACGTCCCAACTTCGAATTTCACTGAACCTCCGCTCCCACCACCACCACCAGACTCATCATCTGCAACCCCGCACTCTGCTTGAGCGTTATTTCCTCGTGCGCGAATATTCCCACCTAAATTTACTACTATAGTGTCTGCCAAGATTAACATCGCGCCTCCACCGGAACCACCCGTTACCACGTTGCTTCCCAATGAACCACCATTTATTGCTAGTGGACCGCCACCTCCGGAGCCCAGATATAAACGATGGATGTCTTCTGTGCCATATACGCTCCCACCAATTGTGCGATTATTGCTCCCGTTACTTCCCCTGGTTCCATAACCGCCGCCTGCGCCACTACCAAAAAAATTTCCTTGCCCTGCTCCTCCACCAAAACGACCATTCCTAGGATTTACTCCTTGCGCTTGCGTGAGACCAAGCCCATCAATACTTTCACCATCTGCGGCGCTTGCATTTCCGATACTTCCACTACCAGCACGATAACCCCTTCCAGTCGTTGATATGGATCCGTTCACTGTGACATTACGAGCTCGGAATGCTAATATTCCCCCCTTTGCGCTGTCCCAATTATTTACCGTCAACGTGGCACCACCAGGTACTGTGATATCGCGATACTTCGGGATACGTTGCACGATCACTTTTTGATTTGTTGCGCCTGACCCAATGTTTACGTCGTTTGCACCATCGCCATAGAAATTAACTTTTTCTTTTGTGAATGTAATAACATTTCCTACCACTGAAGCAACTTCTTTGATTTCATATCTTCCTACGTTTGTTGTAATACTTACGTTTGTCACTGCGTTATATGCTCCTTGCATATTTATGAGTAGTACCTCGTCTCCTGTCGCAGCGAAACATCCAGCAGCGGGGGCAGTTGTTAGCGTTGCCGTTATATTTGTTAAACTGATTACCACGTAACTTACCATGTCCCCGCCATCGGGGCATACTCTTCCTGGCTGATTTACAGTACTTGCATTAATTGTCCCTACAACATTAAGGTCTCCGTCAATACCCGTTGTTTGGCTTGCTTGTCCCGTACCGATTGCGAGGTCAACATCGGTAACGTTTAATGCTCCGGGTATAGTAAAACCAGCGGGGAATGTAACGAGCGCCCTACCACTTACTGGAAGATTTGTTGTTGGCGTAAACTGTATTTGGTGATTAGCCCCGACACTTTGAGCGGAATTACTGATTTCATCGCTTACACGTGTTAACATCGCGGCGTGACTTTTTAAACCATTGAATAGGCTGTATACCAAGAAACTCACAACGAAAACTTTTTTAAAGATATTCATCGACTGTTTATGTTTGCATTGACGTATATGGTTTGCGATAATCGAGATAAAAATTACTCACTACCATCAAGAGTAAAATCACCTCAATTCCAAACAGTATGTTTAGACGTCTCGTTAGTTTTTCCATCCTATCAACGCTCATCCCCGTTTGTTGAAGCTCCGCCTCCCTTTTTTCTAAGTTTTCCTTCCATAATTTTAGCTCTTTCGCTGCTGTATTCAATGGATTTGGTGCCACGCTTGCCGTTACTCCAATAACACTGCCCAGTTGTGCGAATATTAAATCTTTAAGTGACCCCTGTCGCGCTAATAATTCTTTTGTCTCGAAAAATACTCCAATTGAGTATGCGATGGTGATAATCAATAACGCGTTTGTTAACTTGGACATACGCTCATTATATCCTATCTTTATAGCGTTGTTTAGGCTAAAAGAAAGAACATCGCAACGAGCAATATTAATACTGTGACCAGTAATACTAGTACAATCCATGCAAGTTTTCCAATGGGGTCTTTCTTGTTCGTGGTCTTCCACATACGCCCCTCTGCGGCAAGCTTGTATCGAACGTACCAGCGTGTCACCCACCACCATATCCCCATGAGCACCAACAAGCCAACGACAACTGGCCCCATAATATTCAGTGGTAATACCCAGAACGTGGTCACGCGCGACATTGTCTTTTGGTCCTTTTCGCCATATACCCAGCTTGCGATCGCCGAATATTTCCCCCAAGTCACGCCTTCATCGCCCCACACTACTTCAAAAACCTGCTTTGTATTTGGTAACACCGCCACACCATTTTCATTCATGATCAGTGTTGCAACCTTACGCCCAAAAAAATCCCAAACTTCAAGCGGTCCACGTGGCCGCAAATGCGAAGTGCCAAGATTCTCTATTGTCGTGAGAAATTTAATTTTTGGCGTTAACGAACTATATATCAGCTTATCAGTCGCGAATGAATTGATGCGAATGTTTTCGATTACTTCGCCATTAACACGGATCGCGATAATACTATTGATTTCAAAACCGATTCCAATCGCGGCGCCACTAACATCAAATCGTGGCGGTTCGCGCGTCAAAGTAACCGCCCCATAATATCCGCCCGGAGGAGTATCGCTGGGAATTTGTATGCGCACCTTTATTTCCTTTGCTTCTTTTATTCCGAGCGTCGCTGTATCTTTTTCTAAGGTCATCCACCGCGAGAGCGCAAGTTTATCTTCCGTTCTTGGCTTTCCACTAAATTGTGGATTTCCCCAAGAAGTTATGGAGTCAAGGTCGCGCGCACTGAAATATATTTGTATGACCTCGCTTGATTCGTTCGTAACTTTCAATTGGAACGAAAAAGCTTCTCCCGCATTCATCTTTTTCTCAATTTTTACCGGCTCAACGGTGAGTCCGCTACGATCTGCGCCTGCGCGCATCGTTTGCGGCACCACCATGAATACGCCGATTAGTAAACTCATTAAGATTTTTTTCATATATTTACAGTATAAATAATAAATAAATCGCCGTAAAGGCGATTTATTTATAGCATTATAGCAGTCTTTCCTTTCGTAGTATTTAGTATCTCGGCGTCGCTACCCACTGCAGTGTCGTCGTGTAGTCGTTTGCTGCTTCCTGCAAGGCAGAGATTTGAATCGAAAATCCTACTTGGTCATCTCCGCTATTTGCCACTGCAGAATCTGCTGGACCTGCGGTACCCATCACTTCAATACCACCAATTGCGCCACCAGCAACTGTGGGCACTCCTGCAAATAACGCTACGCCATAGGCGTCGCCATTATCTCTTAGCGTTGCGTCAGTTGAGGTAATACCCCAGTGTCCATAGGTGTCCGCGTTCGCGACTAAAGCGCCTGGTGCCTCCCATGCTTTCGCGGCACCAATTGCGACTATGGCACCATCATCAAAGACATTGATGTCATCACCTGTTGCGACACTTGCAAGTTCACCACTCTTTCGGAGCGTCACGAATGCACCTTCTGTGGCGTTATGATCGAGATCCATGTCCATTGTTGCTTCTGCTTGCGCAATTGGCAACGTTCCCCATGGAATTGTTGTTGACGTTGTCGTGATGTCCGTTGTTCCCGCAACGCCATTCACGTTTGCAGTTCCCGCAGCAACACCATTCAATGCGAAGGTGAGTCGTGTTGCGACGGTTGCGGACATTGTTACGTCATCAATTGTTGCAACTCGCGTGTCACCAGTGTCAGTAAATGTTCCTGCGATGCTGTAGACGTATGAGCCTGCTGGGGTTGGGTTGTTGATCTGGTTAGCGCCCGCGCCACTTCCCACGGCGTGCGTACCAGCTCTTAAGGTCACAACGCTTGCCGCGGCAATAGCGCCGCCATCACCAGCGCAGATTGTCACGGTCACGACTTGACCCTCAACTGCAATTGATGCTTGTTCGGCACCAAGACAATCTGCAGCGGTCGTGAGCTGAACACCGTCATCAAGAATGTCGAAATCATCTTCAACCATTCCTGTTAAATCTGCTGATGCCGGAAATGTAAACGTTATTGTCGTGCCTAGGGCAGCTCCTGTGCCGGTCGTAAACGTCCATGTGTTGTCTGCGTTTGCAGCTGGCGTTGCAAGACCGAGCAGTACCGAGTTATCTGTTACCTGCAATGCAAAAGCGGTGTTGAGCCACAGTGGTAGTCCCATTGCCCATATTATAGTACTAAAGAGCAAGACCACTGCGAGCATCTTGTCAGCCATTCCATATCGTAAAGTATATTTATTCATTTTTTTATTTAATAATTTTTTTTAACATACATGCGCATATGTTGGATTGTGTATTTTTCGACCTATTTTTTTGTGTGGATCCTGGTATTTTGGATTTCAGATTAAGTCTGGGATGACAATACTAAGACGCCACAAAGAAATAAAATATACTCATCCATTTTTATTATAGAATTTTCTGATATGCACTGGGGGGGGGTGTTAGTAACTTGCTATAAGCTTATAGCTACTAGTACGGATAACGGTGTCAGGTACCTTTTTATAGTTTTATAGTTACGACTCTGACGTAAAATGCGCCACAATATTTTCGGTGGTAATACTTTCAAAACGCGCGATAACGGTGTCAGGTACCTTTTTATACAGGTACCTTTTTATAGTTTTATAGTTACGACTCTGACGTAAAATGCGCCACAATATTTTCGGTGGTAATACTTTCAAAACGCGCGATAACGGTGTCAGGTACCTTTTTATACAGGTACCTTTTTATAGTTTTATAGTTACGACTCTGACGTAAAATGCGCCACAAT
>CAYJQG010000026.1:0-11892 GCA_964372325.1 uncultured Candidatus Saccharibacteria bacterium | reverse complement strand
CAACCGCCGGCGCGGCAAAAGCGGGCATGACCAGAAACAGAGCATAGCTTACGGCGATTATGCCGTAGTAGAAGAGGCCGAGAATTTCAACGGGCATTCCAAAGAATTTGGAGTATTCACTGTAGATTACCGCATCACAGTCGGAATCAAGCGGGCAGACCATTTTCTCACGCGTTTGCTTTTTATGGCGAATATAAAAAGCAAGGAGAAATCCTCCGAAAGCCGCGAAAATTAAAATGATGTGCCAAACGCTATCCATGTCGGTTTAATTGATCCTTCGACTTCGCTCAGGATCAACCCTGAGCTTGTCGAATGGGTTGACCTTCGTGTTCTTTGCGAATCATAGAATAAATATCAAAGAGAGTAAAAAGCAAGCTCAATACGATCGGCCCAAGCAAAAATCCAAGAGGCCCAAAGAAGCCAATTCCGCCCAAGATAGAAAGAAGAATGAGAAACGGATGGATTTGCATCCCTTGTTCAACGAGTTTCGGCCTTAATAAATTATCAGCAAGCCCAACAACCACTATTCCCCAAAGGAGAAGACCGACCGCCGCGAAGGGCGTTTCTCCGCTAAAAAAGAGGTAGAGAATAGCCGGAAAAAGCACTAACGTTGTTCCAATGCCAGGAATCAGTGCGGTAACTGCCGCAAGACTGCCCCATAATGCCGCATTGGGAACTCCAAAGATGACGAATCCAATTGCGGCGAGTATGCCTTGAACGAGCGCCACCGTAAGGTTCCCTTTAATAACCGAGCTAATCGCCAGGGTAAGTTTATTAAAAATTGTTTCATCGTGTATGTCTTGCAATGGACTTAGGGCGACGATAGCTTTTTTCAATTTGTGACCATCTTTAAATAAGTAATACAGAGCGATAAGGAATATAAAAACGCCCACTATTGCTTTTGCAACATTCGCGAAGAGCGGACCAAGATGTTGGAGTAACCAGCTTAATCCTTGCTTCAAGTATTGGTTTACATCACCAGAGAATTCTATCGGCACAGGAGAAAATCTTGTGAGGCTCTGTATGGTGCCACCCACGACGCGAGAAATGTTGGTTGCGTCGCCGTTTTGTGCAAGAGAAGAGTAAAGCTCCGTTGCTTCTTGAAAAATCTGTATGCCTAAAAATGTGAGAGGTACAATAACAATGATAAGAATGGAAAGGGTAGTGAGAAGCGCCGCCAATCCTCCCCCCCCGCGTGTCATCGCACGTATTTTTTTATGTAACGGTTCAAAGACGGTTGCAAAAACAATTGCTAAGGTAATGGCGTAGAGAAAAGGTTTAAAAATGAAAAAGGCAAGGACAAAGACTCCCAAAAGGAGCGTGAGCAAAAAATAAAGTTCTGATTTCTGGTGATTCACCCCGTTAGAAATTTCCATAGTATTCACGAAAGAGGGTTAACCCCGTTACAAGCTTTATTGTAGCAGAATTTCTAACGGGGGTAAATGTGTTTATGCGCGAATGATTACATATGCGATATAACCGATATAGAAAACGATAAAACAAATCCCTTGCCATCGTTCAAGTATATTCCGCTTGCCAATAAACAGGAATACGAATAAAAGCAAAGTGGCAAAAACAGTCATGAGAAGATCGCTTGCGAACATGGGAGAGAAAGGTAATGGCCGTATGATGGCGCTGACGCCCAAAATCCAAAAAATATTAAAAATATTAGACCCCACGACATTACCCACCGCAATATCAACATCTTTTTTGTAGGCAGCCACTGCCGAGGTTGCGAGTTCTGGGAGAGAGGTGCCCACAGCGACCACCGTCAAGCCAATCAATGCTTCGCTTACCCCTAAGCCTGTGGCGATTGCCACCGCGCCATCTACAATCCACTTGCCGCCGATAACTAGCCCGAGAAGACCGCCGCCAATCATAAAGCACGATCGCAGCAATGAATACATACGAGGCGTTGTTTCAACCGCGTCGGCAGGTTCGGCTTTGCTGATGCCGAAGACATAGTAAAGGAAAATAATGAAGAAAGAAATGAGGATAAGGCCATCAATGCGCGTGAGTGCTGAAAATGAGCCACCATCAATCAATGTATCGTTGGCCATAAACGCGAGCACAATCACCGCTAAAAAAGCTAAGGGAATTTCTTTCCACGCTGTTCCTTTTTTCACTGCCAAGGGGTAAATCACGGCAGAAATTCCTAAAATCAGCAGAATATTGGCGATGTTGCTTCCTAAAATATTGCCGATGGCGATATCGGTATTGCCATTGATGCTGGCTAACATATTGACGAGGAGCTCTGGGGCTGAAGTGCCAAATGCAACAATAGTAAGCCCAATCACGAGGGTGGAAACACCGAGTCGCTTCGCCACAGAAGAAGCGCCGTCAACCAGCAGATCTGCGCCCTTTATGAGTGCGCCGAAACCGACAAAAAATAATATGTAGGTGAGGATCATGATAATTTATTCTTTCTTCGATAAAAGAATTTGCGTATTTCTTCAACAAGAATAATAGAAGCCGCGATCGGGATAATAATTAGCCATTCCGAGAGTTCAAGTGGCGCGATGCGCAAAAGCTTCTGCATGAGCGGATTATAAACCACCAAGAGTTGTAAGGCAATAATGACAAGCGTGGCGCCCACTAAAAATTTATTAGAAAAGGGATTCATTTGAAAAATGGATTTTGACTCATGCCGACAGTTCCAGGCATTGAACCAATGGAACATCGCCAACGTAGTAAGCGTCATTGTCCATGCCCTAACAATATCGTCTTTGAAATACCCTTCAAAAATGAGAAGGGCGCCCAGCATCATCGGTATTGCCATAAAAATAATGCGCCTGACCATAAGTTTGTCAATAAGATATTTTTTCGGCCGTTCAAAGTTTCCGCGCAATAACCCTTCTTCTTTCGGCTCCATGGCCAGGGCCACATCAAGGAAACCATCGGTAACAAAGTTGAGCCAAATGATCTGCGCGGGCAATAACGGCAATGGAAATCCCAAAAAAAGCGAGCCAACTATAGTTAGCACCTGCCCAAAACTTCCGGCAAAAAGATACAAGATTACTTTCTTAATGGTTTTATAAATACTCCTTCCTTCTTCTATGGCGGCTACAATACTGTCGAAATTGTCATCCAACAGGACAATGTCCGCGGCTTCTTTTGCTACCTCGGTGCCGATACGCCCCATGGCCACTCCAAGATCGGCCGCCACCAGCGAGGGAGCGTCGTTGACGCCATCTCCGGTCATGGCCACAATTTCTCCACGCACCTTGTATGCTTGTATAATCCTCAATTTATGCTCGGGCGTTACTCGCGCAAATATCGACGTTCTAGTCAGTTTTTCGGCAAGCTCGGCATCAGAAAAAATGTCAATGTCGGATCCCTCGAGGATAGTATCACCATCTTGATAAATGCCCGCTTCTTTAGCTATCGCTTGCGCCGTAACTTTGTGATCTCCCGTGATCATCACCACTCGAATACCAGCAGAAGCCGCTTTCTTCATTGCTTCTGCCACCTCTGACCGAAGCGCGTCTTTCATGCCGAAAAAGCCGACAAAGGTAAGACTGTCTATCGTTTCCGGTTTTGCAGCATCCGCTACCTCGCGACTTTCCGCCAACGCGACGACTCGCAGTCCTTCTCGCGACAGAGACAAAAAAACTGATTCTAATCTTTGTTTCTCCTCTCCCGACAAATGATAGCTTTTCCCACCCCGCAAGATTTTTTTTGAAAGGGCAAGAACTACCTCCGGCGCGCCGACAACCGTCAGGAATTCCTGCCTGTCGGCAGGCAGATTTGTGCCACCGGTTTTGTGCATTGTCGCGTGATACTTTAATTTATAATCAAACGGAATTTCACTCGTGAGCGGCGATTCGCGCTCTAAGTCGTCTTTATGAAAACCGAGCTTCTGGGCAAAGACCAACATTGCCGCTTCGGTTGGGTCGCCGGCAACGCGCCATACTTGATCTTCTTCCGAAAATATAACGCGAGCGTTTGCGCAAAAAGCGGCGATCTTCCCCGCGAAAAGAAGCTCTGGGTGATTAACGGCATCAATCACACTCCCATTTAATTGAATTCTTCCTTTCGGTTCGTAGCCGACACCTCCCACTACAAAAAATTTTCCGTCTACACCCGCCTCGCCGGCAGGAAGGTATACTCTCTGGATTACCATCTCGTTTTTTGTGATGGTCCCCGTCTTGTCTACGGCAATTACTCGGGCTTGCCCCAATGCTTCCACCGCCTGAAGCTTTTTTACCAAGGCGTTGCGCTTTAACATTCTCCATACGCCCGTTGCTAACACTAGTGTCATTACAATAGGAAGCCCTTCGGGGATGATCGAAACAGAAAGCGAGACTACGGTAGCGAACATTACTTTTGCTGATTTCCCAGAGACAATGCCAAGTAAGAATAAAAGAGTACTGATACTCGCAACGGTGATCATGATAAGCCGTGAAAGATAACGGATGTTTATCTTGAGAGGAATTTCAGTGTCAATCGCCGCGATTTCTTTAGAGATTTGGCCGATGACAGTCTCAAGAGCAATTGCCACCACAATCGCCCTGCCACTTCCCGCAAGAATGTGCGTGCCATTAAATATCATATTTTTCTGCTCTGTGGTTGCAAGACCCACCTTGCCAATGGACAAAGTATTGGCAATTTTGTGTACCGGCTCTGATTCCCCGGTAAGAGCCGCTTCGTCAATTTTAAGATTTGCAGCCGCAATAACTCGCGCGTCCGCCGGCACTTTCTCGCCCTCTTGGAGAATAATGATGTCGCCGAGCACTACTTCGCTATCGGGGATAATAAACTCTTTTCCATCACGGAGAACGGTCGCTCTCGTCTCTACTAATTTCTTGAGCGCAAGAAGTGTGTTTTGTGCTTTGCCCTCTTGAATTGTTCCAACAATGGCATTGAAGAAAAGGACCGCAAAAATAATCGTGCCGTCTATTGTTTCTCCCATCGCAAATACGATTGCCGCGGCGGCAAGGAGGATATAAATCAACGGACTTTGGAACTGGCGAAAGAAAATAACAGCTAAGCTGTCCGCTTTGCCTTCTGGTAGTGTGTTTGGTCCATCTTCTTTGAAACGGCGCCCTGCCTCTTCTTTTGTTAAGCCGTGTTCGCGCGAGCGCAACGTCTCAAAGATTTCTGGAATTGTTTTGGTATGCCACGAAACTCGTTGTGTCATAGGATTATTTAATAAAATCATTAACGCCAACATCCAACGCTAAAAATATTCTCGCCATGCGTTGCTTGCATACTTTGCCACTTATGGATGCCTCAAACTTGGCCTTCTCAAAGCTTAAGATGACGAATGACCCGACCCTTAATTGATTTTCCCTATATAACATGTATAACATTTATAGACAGTATACCAGTAGACTCGGCTCCCGATAAGCTTTCGAGGGATTTTTGCGCTCATTTCGAGCGAGACGAAGTGAAAAAATGGAAAGCTATTCACAGAATCTGTTGAGATTTTTTCACGAAGTCGTAGCCGAAATTTATGAAAAAGAGCCGAAATGTTATTCGGGAGCCGAGTCTACTGGTATCCGCTTCTGATTGCATTGCAGATTTCCTACTAAAATGGGTGCAATAATTCCTTGCCCGGTTCGTCCCTTACAAGCTTAAGGGGAATTAACGCCGGGGCAGTAACGAGAGAGGTCATTAGCACAGGCACAACTCTATTACGTTCCCTTATATCGAACCGATCCAAACGTCGCGAAAAAATATACGTATCAAAACTTTTCGTATAATCGATTCGGGGATCCGAAATAAATTTACTCCAACAGCATCCGCGCAATACGGATATCGTCGTACGAATATTGGCCCTGCAACTTATCGAACACGGGCTTTAATTTGCCACGCCCAGGCGAATCTTCGGGTACCTCGCGAAAAATTGCGTGAATAACCGACAACGCTTCCACGAGCGAAACACGAACAAGTGGCAACAGTTCGGTGCGACTTAATTTATTGTTAAACAACAATTGCTCAGCGTGCGAAGTAACCGTCCCGATGGTGATACCACGCACCGTCGCAACATTCGCAATCGTTTTACCTTCTTTTAGTAACATAAGCGTAACATCAAATGTGCTTATCTTTTCGTTCCGCACTTTTTTACGTGGCACCACGACACCATGTACTGTTCCGCCACAACGCGTAATAAAATCTTCGTGAATTTTTTTGTAGCTGTCAGACGACACAGCGACAAGCTCCCCAACGGCCGCTGCAGAAGCAGCGCGAAACTGCGTATCCTCGGCGAGCACCTCGGGATGCACCTGTAGCGCTTGGTTATTGCAACCCAAAAGATACAACCCCGACAATCGACGCACGCGCGAAAGCGCCACATACCCCTGCCCAAACTCAAACGCGTTACGCAAATCTATAAGCGCCGCGTCAAGACTCATGCCCTGACTTTTGTGCACGGTAATCGCCCACGCAAGCCGCAACGGTATTTGCTCAATACTCGCGCGCACAAGGCCGTTTTCTTCGATAACCCACGCACATGGTTCGACGCAAATAGAAATGCCACGACGCGTCCGCACTATGGGATAGCCATTTTCTTTATTAAAATCAATCACCTCGCCCATGGTCCCGTTCACAAAATCCGCAGCAGGGTTATTTTTCGTAAACATCACCACGGCGCCAATTTTTAACTCCAACACCTCGGACGACAAACATCCTTTTTTAAGCGCGTCAACAAATGCGCGCGGCCCATGCGACAACATCTGAAACACAATGGGCTTTCCAGGAATACGCGCGAGCGCAACCGCATTCACGCGATCAACGTCGGTGTTATGCGTAAATAGTTTTGTTACTCCATCGGGAATTTTTAGTGATAACACCATGCGGCGCTCTAAATGTTCGGCGTGCACCGACTCAAACGTGTTGGAACGAATCGCGGAAAGCACACCAAGAAACTCGATGTCGTCTTGACGATGTTGCTCGTGCAAATAACACACGCGAAATGCGCAATCCTTCCATGCACGTGACGCAAACACAAATTGCGCCGTAGTCCCAAAACGCGCAACCGGCGGCAATTGAAAAAAATCACCAACGCACACGACCTGCAATCCGCCAAATGGCTGGTCCACCTGCCGCACCGTGCGGCACACCGCATCCACCGAGGCAAAAATAGTACCATCGAGCATAGAAATCTCGTCGATAATTAAAATGCTCGCGCGCGCGATATGCCTTACGACATGTTTGCGGCTCGCAATATAATCAATGTCGCGCGACGTAAAATAATCTTTAATCCCAATCCCACTCCACGAGTGGAGCGTCATGCCACCAATGTGCGTCGCTGCAATACCCGTTGAGGCCGTAATCGCTGGATAAATTCCATGCGCACGCAAATAATCCACATACCGGTTCACCGTATGCGTTTTCCCCGAGCCCGGCTCCCCCGTTAAAAATACATTCGCTCCAGTTTTTAATATCGTTAATGCCTGATCTTCCGTCATAAATTATAAATTTTTTATAAATTTTCCAATTTTTTCATTCAGCGGGTAAAGCCAATCGCGAAGACACGACGCAATGCGACAATCGACATCGTCGTTGCCATGCAGAATATGATTTGCGGCTCCAATGGCAAGCGCGTCTATATTGGCAACGACACGTTTCATGCCGTCAGGCATTCCACGAAAACGCGGCTCTTCCTCGCTCCACATATCCCACGCATCGCTTGCAAGATCTTTATACTCTTCAAATCGTAAATTGATAAATTTACGAAAAAGCTTCGCGTTCGCGTCGTCTACGCCAAATTTTATAAGCGCGAGCTGTGCTTGTTTTGGAAACTGCTTGCCCACCTGAATCCAAAAATGAAAAAGTTCTGGCTTCACGATGGCATGAGCCATTTCAAAACAACATAACGCCAAACACACGCCAGCAGCATGAAGTTCGTTAAAAATAAAATCCCGTTCTGTATCTGATAATTGCTGGAACCGCACACGCTGACGAAATTGCGCGTCTTCAAATAACGCAAAAACTGAAGGAAGCACAATTTCGCCAAGAATATTTTTAGCTACAGCAATGCCTGGCCTCAAGTCATCGGGCTGCCGCAAACGCACCATCGCCTTCATGGCAAGATACTGAATGGGCTTTACGATCAAAAGTCTAATAATACGCGCGAGCATAATCTGCTAATCATAATTCGACAACGCGCGCTTTTCAAGCAAAACGCGAACTTGGGAGCCGAGTCTATTTCTGTCGTGCGTAGCACGAACAACTTTTCCGTCTTTATAGACAGTAGAAATAGCCTTAACCTCATGCTCCAAAGAAACGCCGATTTACACATCTACACATCCTTACATTCTCAAGTTTGTAAGGATGTTATTGAACGCGTTGGAACGATTTGAGAAAGCTGACGAACGTTTTGCCGTAGGGTGAAAGCGTATGCTCAACAAATTTGCCGCGGTATTTCTTATTGATCAATCCGGCCACGAACAATCGCCTCGTATGCTCGCCAAGCGTTTTTTCGTTTGCACCAAGGGCAGTAACAATATCATCTAATGTTGCTCCGTCGTTACGGTCGACATGAAGCAAAATCTCAATGCGATGATGGTTCGCCATCCCCTTCAAATGCCGCTCCATTTGTTTCGCCGTCTTTATTTTTGCCATAGCTACAGCATACACAACATCCTTACATTCTCAAGTTTGTAAGGATGTTGATGTTGTTGATTTGCGGCAAAATGTATGTCTTGCAGAATCCGAAAAAATTGTGCGAGAAGCGGCGAAAGAGTGCCTGACACTGTTTTCGCGCCGTTTCCGTAAAATTAGCAAGACGCAATTCCAGTTTTTTCTTGCCGGAAATTATTTTCTTAAAATACTCTCGCTAAACTTTTTTGTTGAGTGTTGCTATAATTTTTTTTATTATTCAAATTCTAAATATAGTGGGCTATGGTCAGAAACTTCATCGATCAACACTTTAAAATCTTTTACAACAACCTCTTTACTTATTAAAGCGTAATCGGCAAATTTTTCTGCTTTGGTATAAAAACTCGTGCGCGTTGAAGTTATACCGTACTCTTTAATGAGATTGCGAATCCCAAAATCCTCTAACTTTCTCATGCTTTGAGTGTTAGGTAAAAGATTGAAGTCGCCACACATAACATACGGGTTGGACAAGGTTTTCATAAACTGAATAATCCTATCCGATTGCAACAATCTATCCTCACTATCACTCTTACCACTACCGTTCCAAAGACCATGAAAATTCAAAATGGAGCGGTTGCCATTTTTAGTTTTAATCGTGGCGAACTGCACATTTCGCGCATGAAAGCCGACATCTCCTTCGGGGATATAACCCTTATCCTTATAAACAAAAAAATCTCCTTCCGAAATCACATCTAAATCTTTTTTGACCAATATCATTAGGCCATAATTGTCTAAGTAATTTGGCTTGAAATATGCGGCGTGGCTTTCAAGTAAAGCCGAGATTTCTTGCATTCCGTAGACCATGATATTAGAGTGGCAAATACTAAGCCCACCAGCAGAATGACCCTCCAAATACTCGTACGGAGCAGACCAAATTTCTTGCAAGCAAAAAATATCTACATCTTTATGTGCCACAAAAAATTCGAGAAGTTTATCCTTTCCAGCTCGACCACCCCATATGTTAAGTGATATAAGTTTCATTACGATTTTTATTTTAGCATTTTTTCTATGTGCCACGCAAAGAAATTAAGGCTAGGTCGGCGCGAGATTCCTCCCCCCACCCCAGTACGAGAGAATTCTCGCTGGGAATTTTTGTATTAGAATGTATAGGGGCGGCGAAATGCGCTCGAACCATTTTAATTATTCTGCACAAATAAACAACCCACCAACTGGTGGGCTGTTTATTTGTGCCCTCGCGAGGAATTGAACCTCGTAAAAATAAAGGGTTCCTGACACTGTTTCCTGTTTCGCTCTGAAACGTTATGCCGTTTAACGCCTCAACCATCCCACCGCCAAAAGACAAGCTGCAACGAGATTGAGGACGGCATGAGGAGCCATTTGCTCCGGAAGCAAACCGTACGCCAGCATATATGCGTGCGTTCCAGCAACCATAACCAACCCGACACCATACAGCCACCAACTTAATTTATTATTTTGATACATAAAAATTAAAGTTTTTAGTTATTAATAAATACTATAGTTGGATTATAACACAGAGTGCTCCCCGGAGCTCTGAATTACGAAACTTCCGCCTCCGCGCGGCCATAGCCCGCTTCGACTATGACCAATACGCTGACTCCAAGTAAAAGTGTTTTATTTTTCGTAAATTTTATTGATTAATTTGAATACTATTTACTGGTAATTGATATGATCCTTCCGGTTCGTGATAGGTTACCATCATTCCCGAACCAATGAAGACGGCTACTATCCAAAATATAAATAACCACTGTCGCTCTTCGGAAAAGAGAATATCGAGAATTCTGAACGTAGCACCGATTACCAACATCGCCCCCAAAAACATGTGCCAATCCATTGATTCTCTATAATCAAGGCCAGGTTACCTAAGATCAATACCTTCTATTTTGTTTCCAGCAAACCAAACTTAGGAACAAGGGCGGCGGCGATGATTCCGCCGATGATACTTGCGGTGACCGCTGTTAAGATATCCAGTGTGCTGTATCGGAATACCGGCTCAATAAATTCTCTGGCGAAAATATACAGAATTCCCACGTGAAGAAACCCTATCATGCCGCCCAAGAGCCAGCGGGGCACTCGCTTTGTAATATCGAGGGCGAGGGCAGGCACGATCAATGCAAACATCAGAAGCCAGCTTGGTGGGTGGGCATGAGGGGAAACCACGAGATTTGAAACGACCTGTTCGCCAAAACTTATTGACGTTGCAAGGCATACAAATGCAATAAAAAGAAATCCGGTTCCTGTACCAGGCATCCATCTTTTTACGGAAAGCAGTACCCAAGAAAGAACCGCTGCCGAAAAACCGACACCCCAAAATCCTAAAAGATGATAAGGTCCTATGGGGTCAAGCGGCCGTGTGAGAAAAGAAAGCAAGCTAAAAACTCCAGCAAAACAGAGGGCGCCAAATAGGTAGCGAGTGGCGGTATCTTCCTCCTTTTTTAACAGCGGCAAAAGCATGAGTAAACTTGCCACAATAGAAAGAACGAGAACAACATGCGGCGGACTCCAAATAATAAGAGGGCTTGACACGGCCTCTACTCCAAAGGCGCGATGCCACAATTCGTCAAATGGAGCAGAGAGCGGTACTAGGGCAAGAAAAAAAGCCAGCCGCGCCCATATTTTTTCTCGTGTCTTGTCCCAACCAGCGATACCCAAAACTATTGCTATGGACACTGACGCGTATAAGAGTATGTGTGGTGGCGAAAAGAAACTTTCGCGACCAAGCGCGCCGTGCCACCACACGTCCCACGTTCCCGCGATAACCGCAGAGAAGAGAGCGGCAGTAATTGAACGGCTTACTAGCGTTTGGAAGTTGTTCATATCTTATACGGGGTGGTGTTTTTGCTCATCATCGCGAGCGCCCAGCCAGCAAAAGCGAGGCCGATATCTCGAAAGGTAATAATCAGCGCGCCCGGATTGAAAACAACGATGCCGACCATAGTGAGGGCATACATATGCGCGGCCCAATACGTGTATCTATTAAAAAGTAGGGCAAGCGCGACGACAATCTCAAAAATTCCAAAAACCACGAGCATTGGGTAAGCCGGAAGCAAGGTGAGCAGCCACTCCGGGAAAAATCCAATCCAAGAATCTGGCTCAAAGAAACCGGAAATCGCGGCATAAAAAAATGTCGCGGCGAGACCAACCCTTAATAAAAAATTGGGGGTAATCTTAAACATGCGAGAATACCATAATCATAACAGATCAATCTTTGTTATCAAGCTTTGATTGGTCGTTTAAGGGAACTCCCTAGTCATCTTTGCAGACTTCCGGTCTCCAGCGTGGCAGATTTAATCTTGACCATTCGATCAT
>CAYJQG010000025.1:1400-13450 GCA_964372325.1 uncultured Candidatus Saccharibacteria bacterium | reverse complement strand
AAACTCCATAAGCTTAAGGCTTCATGGAGTCCAGGATGTATCTGAGGTTATGCACATTGTTCGCGGCAGTGCTTGGTCTCCCAAAGATCGATCTCGCAAAGTACGACATCGTAACCTCCGACGAAACGCAGAAGGTATTCGATACGAAGAAGGCTCAGCCGATCGACATTCGTCCAAAGTAATACGAAAAAATTATCATCAATCAAGCGAACTCCCCCGACAACGGTCGGGGGAGTTTTATTATGTAAGGCCCTCCCTAAAGTCATGAGCCGAGGCATACTATATTATTAAGTTGTTATTGGATAGCGTGAGGGGTTACCTTGAAAAATATTGACATTTCGCGAATAAACATATATAATAGAAACTGGTTGATGTAGTGGGCACGAGTCCTGCTACTGGTTGAAAAAAGAAGCCAAGGAGGTGCTCAGTGGGGTCATTCGCATACACATGCGCGATATCAGGCTTACCGATTGGGGCCGGAGATAAAGTGCGCTATTTGCTCTTGACGAAGAATCCATTTTATACCGAAGGCGGACATAATTGCTATATTCATGGAGTTTGGTTCCCTAGAACATTCCCACTCAGGGCTGAATATAACGACTATGGCAGTATTGAAAATATCCAAGAGGGGCCAATGCGCAATGTCATACTCGAGGCTCTGCAGATCGACCTCATTGAACAAGGCTGGGGAGAAAATACGTGTCACGATGTGCCGACCACGAAAGACATGACATTCGATGAATTGTTGGAGGCGGTGCAAGAAGGACGTTGCAAGGTTAGCGATAGAGCATTCCCAAACTTCATTAAAGAGCAATTAAAGAAAACTCTGGATAATGAGTCGGACGATGTTTGGCCGCGAAGGCAAGCAAAACAATTAGCAATAAGTCAGGCAATGATCCGCGAAGATGTCTGGGATGCACTGCTTCGGATGAAAGCAGACGAAACAACACTCGCATATTGGAAAACGATGTTGCGAGTGGAGTGCGCAGAGTGGTTGAAAGGCGACTCGCTATCACGAATGACGGAATTCACAGGGAGCGCTTTTTTTAGAGAGGCTGCGACCAATACCGTTGGTCTTGCGAAGCACCTAGAATTGCTGCTAAAGAGGAGCATAAGAACTGGCCAGGCAATCGAAGATTGGATATTAGACGACATTGCGGAATTCTATTTTATTCAGTCGATACTCTCCAATTGTCGTTACCAATGGCACCCCTCTTCAAGTTCCGGTCCGCAATTCGGTGAATGGAAAGAACATGTTGAGTTATGCAAAGCATATCTTAGCGTTGCAAGAAAAAATTTCTGGAAACGATGGTTGTGGACGAAGTGGGATAACGCCCTGTTCTTCTGTTGGCGGATAAAGAGGAATTTTCTGAAATTTACCGGACTAGAGAAAGACACAGAAGAGTCTGGCGACTAGCAAACTTATTAAATCTTCCATTCACATCATCGAAACGCCGCGGGGCAACCCGCGGCGTTATCTTTTATTTTTTTATTGTCATGCTAATTTTTATTTTCTAGTGCCTAGTTTCCTGTTTCTTTATTTCCATATTTACAAAATATTGACCATCTAACTCCCATGATGATATGCTATATGTATATGAATTTTCGTATATGTATATGAATTTTCGAAACGTACAATTGTATTTCTGGTTTAGCCCTTAAAAACCTCTCTCGAGAAAGGAATTTTTGTCATTCATAAAAATCTCTTTCCCGGAAGAGGTTTTTCCTTTTCCAGAAGGCATTGCACTACAAAGCCTCCTTCAAATGATTTTTTGAATCATTTCATGCGAGACGACGTGAGAAAAAACGAAGGATATACGCGAGTATCTCCTGAGATTTTTCTCACAAGTCGTAGCAGAAATGAGCAAAAAAGCATTGAAGCTGAGGTTTTGTGGTGCAGTGCTAAAGCACATTGACAAAGGAGGCAAAGTGCGAGAACGAGAAGAGTTCTTGGAAAAATTTTGTTTCATTGAGGAGTTGAGCGGCCATGTTGGGACTGAGCGAGAGCATTTTTTGATTGGAGAAAACGGCATGTATGTCCCGCGGTCTAAAGATTTTTTGGACAAAATAAATGACTCACGTTGGACATACGAACTTTCAGCATGCCAGGTCGAATCACGCACCAAGCCACAAAAAGAATTACCAGCCATCTCATTTGAACTTGCAGAAAATATAAAGAATGGCTTAGAAATCGCGAACACTTTGGGGCTACGACTCGTGAACCATGAAGTAGCTCCAGAAAATATGCCATTGGATGTCTACCAAAATTCGCGCTACTTAAAAATTGTTCAGCACATTCCAGTGGAGACACTACGAGCCGCATGTCGAGTAACGGGGACGCATTTACATTTTGGCGTGAAAGATATGGACCATGCATTGGCATTGTATAACGCACTACTCCCCCATGTCGCGGAGTACTGCGCGCTCGGAGACCATTCGAGCGGAGAGCGTTTGCGTTTATATAAGACTATGGCAACGAATTGGCAACCGCCACATTATGAAAACGCAGGGCAATTATTCGATACGGCAACAGCGCAGGGGTTCGTTGATAACCCCAGAAATTGTTGGCACCTTATGAGAATTAGTATCCACGGCACAGTTGAATTGCGCATGTTTGGAATAACTGACGATATCGAAGAAATTGTGGGGTGGGTGGATGAGGTGAGGCGAGAAACACAGGGGGTGTGGCGATGACCGAGACCATGGAAATGCTTACATAATAAAATAAATCCGCAACATTGCGGATTTTTCTGAAATTTTATAATATCAATAACATAATTTGTTAGAGCAGAAGCGGGCAAGCTCCGCCGAAGCTTTAGCGTAGGCGGGTATAGTATAATGGTAATACGCGACCTTGCCAAGGTCGAGCCACGGGTCCGATTCCCGTTACCCGCTCTAATAACAATAAACCGGCTTTAAGCCGGTTATTGTTGCAGGAAATGCATGTTCGCATTATACTTACGATAGAAATTTAATAAGGCGCAGAAGAATGGGCATGAAGTTGTATCGTGGTAAACTTGTTGCATTCGCCGAAACTGGCACCGAAGGGTACATGTGGATGCTCCACGAAGATGGCAAAGTTGGTTACGAAGGCTTGGTCTCAATCGATGGCGGTGATCAGTTAAAAATTTATAGAGACGACGAATCGATTGCGTTTAACAATATTATTCGGCCAGACCACCGAGTGTGGGATGCATATCGTGAAAATCCAAAAGATTCGAAATTGGGATGTTGGATGCATTGGGCGCAGCGTGGCTGGGACCCCAATAGGTGGGCGGCACTCTTTTTTAATTACGATCTCACAGAGAAGCGTAAAAAGGCCGGTGATCTTCGCGCTGAACTTACAAAAAAAAGAGAATCGGTTAATCGCATCGTATTCACCAAAGACTTAAAGCTTTCGAATGGCATTACATGGTATTTTAACGAAGAAGATGTTGACCATAGCCGCATCGGCGGTAAGCAAAAACCTAACACGTTGCCGAGTGTGCTGGTAGCTGCAAAGCTTGATAGTAAGACCTTGGTATTTAATAAATCACTCTCGCTTAAACTAACTCGAAAAGGTATTGAGCTTCAAGCCCCAGGTGTCTATCCTGGAGACGATCATCTTACTCGGTCGTTTGTCGTAAATAAAGATCTCATCGATCGCGCCTATCACGATGAAGACTGCGTGTATACAAGTACCTAACGTCTCACTACATGAGGCGTTTTAATTAAATAGTAGTTCTTTTTTTGCGCGCTGGTATAATAGAAATATATTATGAGTGACTACGATCCCAAAAAAGATGTTGGTGCCGCGATTCGGTTGTTGGCGAACATACTCGATAAAACAAATCGCACCGTGCAACATCTCGACACGCAGGCAAATATTCTTATTGGTGTGAGCGCCGGGTTATTTGCTTTGTCAATCGGTAAGAGCGTATCAGCAACCAGCCAAGTACCGGTGGCATTTATAATTCTGGCAATCATGAGCGCAGTAACTGCGGTTATTGCGTTGTTTGCTGTGCACCCCCCACGCTTTATGCGTAAACGCGGACAAAAAGAAAGTCTTTTTTATCAAAAATATATTGAAAATATGGGGTCCGCCGAAAAATATGAGGCAGCCCTTACAGAACGTGTTGGCCACATCGATGCCATTACGAAAGAATATGCATTGGAGATTTATAACATGGCAACTTACCTCTATCGTCCCAAGCGAAAACTATTTAATCGCGCTCGCGCAATATTTCTACTCGGAATTATATGCTCGTTTATTGTCTGGCTTGTAAGATGATTGTCGTCGTGGGCGTCATTATAGGAATCGGTACAAAAGCTTGCATGAAAAATATTGAGTTGCTAACCTATAATAAATCATAAACAAGGTGATACCGTGATAGGTGACGACCCCGAACTCGACGCGATCAAGCTCGTTCACGATGCATTCCTTAAACGATATTGGGGGACACCGTACGATGCCATAAACGGCATAGGTATCGGTGCGGGGAATAAAAATAAATATTGCATTCAGGTATATCTTGTAGAAGAACTGCCGGATGGGTTCAAGCTGCCAGAAACATTTGAAGGTTATGAAGTACGGGTTAGGGTTATCGGAGAAATCGTCGCACTCTAAGGAGTGCGTTCTATTTTTTCGTGAACACTACACAGAGTTACTAAACAAGTTGACGATCGTCAACTTGTTTAGTAACTGGTATTACGATTTGCATAAAATAAAAAATCGTAAAACGAAGTTCGATGATATTATAACTTGCCATACAACAACTTAAAAATCTTTTTTTGAAATTCAGCGATTTTTTCGTGGAAGCTCAGCATACGTGACTGTCGCCAAACATCAAAAGCCACGGCATAAACCGTGGCTTTATTATTTTATGAGGTTATTGTTCATACAGCTCCACATTCCTGCCCTCGGGGTCTTGAACGATTGCAGTGCGTGGGGCACTATCATTTTTCTTATACAAAGAAAATTTTGGACGTATGCCATTAGCACCAAGCGTCCTCAGAATTTCTTCGATATTAGTCACCGCAAACCCCAGTCTCGTGCTATCGCGATGCACGTGCGCAGTTGCGGGGTAAATTTCGAATACGAGCGTCCCGATTGTCGCTGCATAATGCACTGGGCCGCTACCATGCTGTTCTGGTGCAAACACCAAGCCCAACGTTTCATAAAACTTCTTTACTGGTTCAATATGGGCAGAGCGCAACACGAGCAGTCGGAGCGAGGGGTACATAAACATATCCACAAAAGTACTACGCCCAGCATAACAGGTGCACTTAATTTTGTTAAGCTAAGAGTATCTAGTAGAGCTATGACGCAAAAAATTAAACCATTAGGTAGAAGTCCCGAATCACCGTGGGAAGAAGGTACAACGGCAACACGTGCCGTTGAGGACACCCATACCCATATTGAGCATGGCGAAAAAACGTGGGAAACCGGGCAGATTGTGCGGGATATCTTGCAGAATCATTTAGACGCCTCAACCGAGATGTACGTAGAAGGATTGCGCAGCATGATTGTCGATAGCGCAAGAGTCGAGCAGAAAGATATAGAAGATGTTGAAACGGCATTGCAAATGCTCTTGTGGTTCAAACAAAGCAAGAAAGATGTTTCAGCGGAGACGAGAGCTGAGATGCGCACATTGGTATTTGAGACATTAAGAAAAATTCCTTTAACCGTCGGCGCAAGATTGGTGGATGATCTCCCCCACCTCGATGCGATCGAGCAACTATTAGATGCGATCGTAGAGCGTCAGCCGCGTATCACTTACCAAATGAAAAACCATGGAGATGGTGGTACGTTGCATTGGATATTGCGTGAAGAGCTAGAGGGGCAATCGGAATATCGTACATTACGTGAAGACGGCGGAGAAAAATGGGAAATTGTGGGCGTGAAAATTGAAGACCTTGGCCCGGGTTTCGATGCGAAGCTTGGCGCGTTTTATTTAAGTACGAAAGGCGGGAAGAAATATCTGCGCGGCAAGTTTGGTGAGGGCGTGAAAATGAGTACAACGGCGTTGATTCGTGGGGGCGCAAGTATAAAAACACGATCATTGTATGAAGTGGATGATGGTGGAGTGAAAACCGCACGCCTGTGGCAACGCCACGCACGACTCAGTGCAAAACAGACCATCGAGCTTAAGGGTGTAGACATACAAATGTCTAAAAAAGGCGAACGTGCAACAGGTTCGGCAACGACAATATCATGGAACGATGCTCATGCGAAAGTAAAAAAAGAGCTTCAAGCAAATCTTGACCCGCGCACTGGTGGGTTGCAAAAGAATTGTCTCGAATATCAAAGTGGAGAGTTTGTGTACCCTGTAGGGTTTCGTGTGGATAGCGGCCCGAGCCATCAGCCAAGTATATTAATTGGCGTGAATATCAATGGAGATGCGAGTAGGCAGTACGTGCAGGGGCTGCGCATTGCCGAAGGTAAAAAAGATGCGTCGGAATCCGGCAAAGAATTATTTTCGTATAACATCGCTGACTCATCGGTACTGAGGGGGCGTGACCGTAACGAGCGAAGTGAAGAAAAGCATGGAATGATCGTCGATTTCTGGACACACTGCGATAACCCATACCTATTGCACGAGATGGCAGAAAGGGTAATTTCAGACCCATACGCTTATCTCAGTCCCGAGGGTATGGCACTAGAACGGTTACTAGCTAGGACATGGTCTACGACTTCTGATAGGCAGCTGTTGCGCACACGTAACATATTATATGAAGTATTTATCAACTTGTTGGATATTGTCCCTGGGAGGACAGCGATTGTAGAGGAGAGGAAGAGTAATAACGAGCGAGAAAAAGAAGCGCAAGAGGAGCTCCGTGCGGGGGGTTGGAATATTGTTACGGTGCAGTCTTCGGACCATCTCGTATGTCGCGCGTTTAATAATTTTTATAATGGACGATACAACGTCCAAAGAATATCCGAACTTAAAGGTTCTTTACGCGCATCGCGTAAAGAATTAAGTCCAGAAAGCGAACAAGTTGAACTAGTGCGTGAACTATTATTAGTGCCTGCATATGAAGAGCTAAAAAAAATAACGGACGCAGCAACACAGCTCGACACGGTAATAAAAACGGTAGTGTACGAACGTGTACTTGGTGCGCGATCTGAAAAGCCGATTAGTGTGGCGTTGGAAAATGGAAGGTTCGTGCTGCACATACGGCCTGAACTTATCATGGAGAATTTGAGAAACGACGCCGATATCGCATATTGGCAAATGGCATTTCAGGTACAGTTGTTATCGCTCATGTGGAGAAGCGAAGAGTTCCTTGGCACTATTGCGCAATTGATGCACGCGCAAGTAAATGGCGATACGCTATTGGCACGGTCGTTGAGTTCGTTGAGTATAGATATGGCAGTTTGCCCAGAAGTATTTGCGCATCAGAAACGAGAAATGGTTCGCGATGGGTCTCCGGGCGAGAAACAAGAAAAAATAAGCCCAGAATTATTACGTTTGTGGCGACGTGTATACGAATACGCGACAAAGCCGCGTTGTGCAATAGGGCAATTAAAGGAAATGATCGCCGAGGCACAGCAACTTTCGCTGCGAGAAAAAATGGTTATTAAGATGCGATTATTGAATCGTACAATTATAAGTAAAGATAAAGTTGCGATATGTGCGGGGTCGCGGGACGGGGAGATCTCTGAGCATGTAGTAGAACGAGGTAGCCTGACAACCGTTGGTACAGTGGTAATAAATGGGACCGAGACTCCGATCGCTATATTGGGCGATCGATTCATTGCGCCATATAAGATGCCAGAGGGAACGATAATTAAATACGAAGGTAAGACGTTCGTATTTACGAGAGCGGCAATACTCGAATTTGGAGAAATGGGTTGCAACAAATATGACTTTAAGCAGTACAAAGGATTAAATTTCGATGGCGAAGGTTTTGTGTGGAGAGATATGTTTAGTGGCAAAAGAGAGGAATCAGTAGAAAAATTTCGGGAAGTGATGAGTGCATTAGAGATTATATTACCAGAACCAGACGAGGCCCCCGTAATGCAGTTCGATAAAGGAGTGATACCTACGCCATTCCCATTAGAATACGGCATCGGCGAGTGGGATAAACCCATGCGCGTGTTTCAAGATTTGGTACAAAACCATCTCGACGCAGCTGGAGGTTTGGATATTTTTTTAGCATATGAGGTGTTGCGATATGATGCACGTGGCGTAGCTACGCGTAGTTGGGTCCAATCTTCTGGGGTGCAGCCAGACGACGTGTTAGTGGGGGTGCGTATTTCAGACGATGGTCATGGTTATGCCCCCGATCAATTAGGAACAATCGGTGAGCACCGTAAGAAGAATCCTCTTCTTGCGGGGAAATACGGTGAAGGGCAAAAAATGGTTGCAGCGGCAGCAGCGAGGCACGGGTTTGCGTTACGGTTTAGTTCAAAAGCAATGCACGAAGGGGTGTTAAAGCGTTGGGAGGCTGATGTAAAAACGCAAGACGAAGATATAGTAATTGCTGGGACAAAAAGGAAAAAACAACGCGTAGTGTTCGAAGTGCAAAGCGCGGCATTGGGTGCCGATAATACCCATGCGTCGTCGACAGAATTACGCGTGGAGAACGATAAGGTTGGTGACCCAGAGTGGCAGCGATGGATGTTGTATGTCGATCCGCGTTTCGTTGATGGTCGGGGGAATAGTGGTTTAGGTCAAGGGGTGCGCAAGTTGCGCGAGAAAAGTGAAGATGGGGTGATCGACCTGGGGTACATGAAAATATTATTGAACGAGAGGGGGCGTGTATATGAAAATGGGTTGTTGGTCAGCGAAAACGAGCACACCGTTGTTGGTTACGATGTGCCAGAGGTGGTACGTACGCGCGAACGCAATGCGTGCAATAAAGAAAAGCTGCAGGGGTATATTAGCCATGCACTGCGGAGCACAACTGACGAACGGTTAATACGGATATTAGTGAAAGAATGGAAAACGAAATATGCAGAAGCAATGAGAGATTATGCATCGGTGAGTATCAAAGAAGATGATCTGCAATTTGGGAAAATTTTTAGTCCGAGCAGTGAGCCATTTTTCAGTCAATCAATTTGGCAAAAAGTTATGCGCGAAGAGCTAGGAGGAATATATGTACATTCAGAAAGTGAACTTGAAAGGAGGTTACGTTACTTCGAACCAGTGAGTGCCGATGAGAGAAATGTGTATCTCGAACAATCGGCAGAGCGTGCCATGCGCACACTGGCGAATGTGGCACATATCCCAAAAGAGAAGTTGGTGCTGGTAGGTGCGGTAGATTACTTGGGTTGGTCGAGAATTATCGACACCACCGAGAAATACGTTGAGGCGTTAATGAGCCAAGAAACTCCAACGGACCCTAAGACGCGCGAAGCATTATATGCAATCGCATCAAAGAGCGCAGAAGTTATTGAGCGTATGTTTAAAGAAATTAGTAAGAACGAAAAGTTTAAAGTGATTATGCATCGGTTGCTAACTCAAGAGATAGGCACTAAGAACGGACTAAAAATTATCAGCGATCGCATAAGAGAATGGCAACATGCGTCACGCGGTTCGGATGGACGAGAAAAAGTTTTTGTCTCACCAGAACATGTTGGGTATTTAGGTACGGCAGATGCGCATCGTATAGGGATAAACGAGCGATTGTTGCTCGCGCAAGACCAAAGAGAAGTGGTAGAAACTATGCGCCACGAATTACTCCACAAAATTTTTGACGTTAGTGATTACAAAGAAGAATTTGTGATGCTGTTACTGCTATTGATTAAGCAGGAAAAAGGGTTGTTGTGATGAGCGATCGCGAGAAGAGGAAAGAGTTAAAGAATACAACAGACCCACTGCTTAATTATCTTTCTACTGCAATTCTAAAATCATGGCTACAACTTGTCAAAAAAAGTTCACAAGATACACTGTATATTGCTCACTTTTTTTGACTGCGTTTCGCTCACGATTTTAGAATTTCGTAACGAAAATAATTAAGCAGTGGGTCTAACAAATAAAACCCGGAGATCCGGGTTTTATTTTATTGCGTATAGGAATTTTTTTGGACCGACTTGGACTAGATGCTTTGCGTCGAGTGCGATAAGTGCGTCGGCATCATTCTGTTTTATGTCATCAATTTTTACGCCGCCTTGCTCCACCAGTCGTCGCGCTTCGCTTTTACTTTTTGCGAGCTTTGTTTTCACCAACAACTCAATAAGTGTCAGTGTTGCGACGCCGACGTGCAGCTGTGGAATGTCGCTGGGTTTTTCTTTATTAGAAAACACGCGAATAAATTCTGCTTGCGCCTTCTCTCCGGCTCCCTTGCCATGGTACATATCAACAATAATTTTCCCAAGTTCGAGTTTTGCCTCACGTGGGTCGGTAGCATTGCGCACCGTTGGTGTGCACAGCGTATAGTATTCATCGATCAAGGAGTCTGGAATCGACATTACTTTCCCAAACATCACATCTGCCGCCTCACTAATTCCAATATAATTATTCAGTGACTTTGACATTTTTTGTACGCCATCAGTACCACGAAGTATTGGGAGCGTGATAACATCTTGTTCGGGCAAACTCATGTGTCGTTGCAAATCACGCCCGGTAAGCATGTTAAATTTTTGGTCAGTGCCACCGAGTTCAACATCGGCAGTAATTTTTATTGAATCATACGCTTGCATCATTGGGTAGAGTAACTCGTGCATAAAAACTTCGGTGCCAGACTTCATACGATTAGTGAAGTCATCGCGTTCGATAATGCGTTGTGCGGTAAACTTGCTAGTAACCGCGAGAATCCACGAAGCATCATTAAACCACTCGCTATTATTGTGAATTTCAAGTTTTGCAACATCAAGAATTCTCCCGACTTGCGCGAGGTATGTTTTTGCATTTGCTGCGATCTCTTTTTCGGAGAGCATTGGTCGAGTTCTCGATTTTCCCGAAGGGTCGCCAACTCGCGCAGTGTAGTCCCCGATAATTAAAACAATTTGGTGACCCAATTCTTGAAATTGGCGGAGTTTGTTCAGCGCAACCGTATGTCCGAGGTGTAAATCGGGCGAAGTCGGGTCAACCCCGAGTTTTATGCGCAGTTGCCGGCCAGATTTTAGTGCAGCTTCCAAATGCTCGCGCACAATAACCTCTTCGGTTCCCCTGCCGAGCAATTCTCCGATTTTTTTAGTGTCCAAAACGATCTTTGCCATAAGTTGATTGTATCTGCTCGAAAATAAAAAAGCTACACGAAGTCCTGTCATTATGTATGTGGACATGGACACCCTATATGCCCGTGGCTACGCACAGGAGAGCAGTATAACTTTTGTATTCGATGGAGATGCGCCACGGAGTTGCCGTAGAATGACTCAGGAAACTGTATACATTATAAATGACTAATCATTTATAATGTATACAGTTAAGCGCTGCGTTGAGCGCTATGATGGTTGAGCGCTATGATGTAGGTAAAAAATAAAAAAACGGCGCATCATTATGGATACACCGTAGGCCTTTAGTCTAAGATGGCAAGCATCCGCTGGATCGCAAGCCGCGCATTACTCGCCACAGACTTCTGGATATGGATCACGCGTTCGTCGCGATATGGCGCTTTTGGGTCGCAGCAATCGTTACAAAGTACCACTTCAATCCTATCGCGCTGCAGCGAGTCCAAAAGTTTTTCAAACGTGTTCCCCTTCATAAACGGGCAGCTCGCTTTATATGAAACGGGAATAAATTCTTTATCCGGCATCTCTTTGCGCAGTCGATAGATTAATCCTTTTTCTGTTGCAACAATAAAACGTTTCACCGGCGAACTCATTGCGTGGCGTACCATACCCTCGGTTGAAAGATGATAATACGCTTTAATGGCGGGGAGTTCATGCTTCTCAATCTTTAGCGTGCAACGAGAAGCGCAACCACACTCGGGGTGGATCATGAGCTCTGCGTCGGGGTTCTCAACTATCGCAAGTTCCATGGAGTCCGATGGTATGCCTTCTTGGTCATGCACCACACAAGAAGCATTCCAATGCGTATTGCTTATGCAACAAGCAATACGCATTGGAATGCTTCTCAATCTTTAGCGTGCAACGAGAAGCGCAACCACACTCGGGGTGGATC
>CAYJQG010000025.1:0-1300 GCA_964372325.1 uncultured Candidatus Saccharibacteria bacterium | reverse complement strand
TGGTATGCCTTCTTGGTCATGCACCACACAAGAAGCATTCCAATGCGTATTGCTTGTTGCATAAGCTGCTGTGGGCGGCAGGCCTTGTAGAATGGGCTGCTTAAACTCATACACTTCAATAAGTTCTGCGGGGACACCTTGCGCAATCGCCTTATCTCTCATCACATATCCCAAAAATTTGTCCGGGAGGATTAACATCTTTCTTCCGGGGTATTCTTTGGCTGCATGCACAATCACTTTATCGGTATTACTGGAGGTGCTGATGTACTCACTGATCGATTTTGTATACGGGTCACTGTTGATGTAGGTCACAAGAATTCCGCCAGTTTCCTTCTTCCAATTTTCAATCCATTCATGATTGGTGCCGAACACCAATGAACAACCGAGTGTCTCAGGATAATCTGCGATAAACACACGGGTCGCATTACCGGTAATCATTTTTGCCGTCTGCCCCATAAAGGCAACAGACTGGAAGTCGACTCGCGCCGCTTCCCTGTCTCGCACAAAAAAACTTAAGCTCAACGAGTCACTCACTTTTTCGGCGATTTCGTGGAACTCGGGGTACAGATAATTATGAGCAACAATCACCGACCCCTTTTCTTGCGCAAGCCTCCGGATTTCAACATAAATTTCTGCCAATTCTCTCACTTTTTCTCTGGTATACCGCCCAGGGTAAAGGTCACTCGCGAACCTGTCGAACAGCGCATACCAACCATCTGCAAGCTGTTTTGCGGTGGCCAACATCTTCTTGGTCACATCGCGTCCCTTTGTTAATTTACTAAGCACAGTATAGCACAGAGATTATAAAAGTCGAATTTCATGCAATATTTAACATATTCATATCACACTTCTTTCCTTGCCAATCACTTTGCTCGGGATAAATGACTGACGCACAAGCATCGCAATAAAAAACCGCATCATTGATGCGGTTACGATTTGATAAAATATTTTTTCCAATCCTTAAGGCTCAAACCAAAGGCAAGATAACCATTTTGCACATCACGATCGATGTCATCCCATCCCTTAATCATCTTCTCGCCCAAAATACTGGTGAGCGCCACTCCATCTGGTAAACATCTCAAATCTTTCGGCTTAAGTAAGTAGATCACTCGCCCACCTTTTATGCGCAATCTTGCGTGTTGCAGTCTTCTTGCCTCATCTTTCGTATGGCGTGTCATTTTCCAACCTCCTCCCACGTCGGAAACTCTAATAATATACTAGGCCCCCGCCATCTAAAAAGCAAATACGTGTATAACCGCACCATACTCTGGACTCTAATGTAGATAACGACAATTGTTGC
>CAYJQG010000024.1:0-13480 GCA_964372325.1 uncultured Candidatus Saccharibacteria bacterium | reverse complement strand
ACCACTGCACCAAGAAATCAAAATTGAAATGTCCCGAACCTTGTATTCGCCAAGAGGAACTGGATCGCCAGTTATCATCTCTACTTCAAAAATTTTCTTTGAGACCGGATTGGGCGGAAGAAATGCGGGAGATGTTGGAAAAAGAGAAGACAGAATTCGCCCAATCCTCAACCGCTTTTGTTCAAGAGTCCGGAGAGAGAATCCGCGCCATTCAAACGAAGCTCCAGCGACTTCTCGATGGATATTTAGAACAGGATATTGAGCGCGAAATCTATCGTGTGGAAAAAGCAAAACTCCTTTCTGAAAAGAAGTCGCTGGAGGAGCAAATGGCGCGGATTGAACAAAAGCGGACTGGCTGGCTCGAACCGATGGCGGAATGGATAAAAGAGGCAGAGAATCTGCCTAAAATCGCACGGGAGAGTAACCTTTTTGCCAAAAAGGTTACTGCCAAAGAAATCTTTGGCTCGAACCTCGTCTTGGCCAACCGCGAGGCGCGGCTCACCGCGCCGAGCGGAGAGGATTTGTCGGGGGGAAATGCTTGGGCGGCGCTTTGCGCCGCCAACGAAATGGTCGGTGAATTTGCAGAAAGTCAGATTATGGTGCCCGGGGCCGGACTCGAACCGGCACGCCTTTCGGCACGTGATCTTAAGTCACGCTCGGCTACCAATTACGACACCCGGGCAAATCGCGAAAGCAAATCGCAGATCGCTTAGCGCAGATCATTTATACCAGTAATACTCGCGATACGCGGCAAGCGACGTGCTATTTGCCACAACCTAACTATCACTATCATGCCTCATGTCCGCATCTCTTTGCAAACTTACTTCTTAGTACGTTAAGCTCATACCATGAGTCTTCTAAACATTCCTCGCAATAAAGGTGAACAGCCCGATACGCAGTTGCAAAATTTTATTGAAACGCACCGTGAGGCAATTTCACACCTCAACGAATTGTTCCACTCTGAGTCTTACGAAACATATCTCGCTATTAAACCCGCGCTACAAAAACTTCTTGAAGCATATAACGCAACCCTCCCCAAAGACCCAGAACCAGAAAACTTTTTACCACTATCGCTATTCGAACATATTATTGGCCGAGAGTGCATCGAACAGGGAGAGGTATCGTTACAATCACTCCCCGAAGCGCGTGGTGTCTACATCCCAAACGACCCACGCGGTGGGGGAGATTACTGGGCAACACCACCAAATGCCAGCGACCTCGGAGATATCGCACTGGTTGATATTGAAAGCCACGGCATTGACACGCTCTACCCCAAGGCGCTCTTAACGCGCATGATCCAACTCTATAAAAAGGACGCTACTAAAAAATCTCTACATCTTTTTGCTGCGATCGATGCATTCCTCGAAGATTTGCCTATACCATTCAAGTCTATGGAATATATGGAAGGAGCCCTTGTTGGTAATGAAAACGAACGACTGTTGCAGTTAGAAATTGCGGGCGTTATGCGCTGCTTTATCCGCGATAACGATACCGGCATCGTACAATATGCAGTCGTCCCATCTGAAGTGAGCGGTTTTCCCACTCGCTACCCGAGCCTTAAACCCATTGTCGTTGACCGCTATCCTCAACTTGGCGTCGGGCTTACCAAAGATCTCCCCGCCGAGATACAGTCCGTCACGGTCCCCAACAACGCATCGATATATTTCGCTACCGATGGTTTGTTCCAACAGCAAGAGCGCGAAGGAATATTTATGGATGCGTTAGCAAATTTCTGCGATGCACACCGTGCACTCTCGGGCGATGAATTTCGTAAAAAATTTATCGCTCGCGTACGCCGTGCGACAGCGTTAACTCCTGAACGCGACGACGTCACCATACTCGTACTCAATACCTTGCCCCACTAGCAACAAATTATGCTATACTCATATCTATGCCCAAGCAACAACCCTCGCTTAACCCGCAACCAGAAAACCTCGATATGTCATCGGGGATTCGCGAAAGCACCGAGGCACTATTCGAAGATCGCGTCGAAGGTCTCCGTAAACCAACCGACCCCAACGCTCCAATAAAATTTATTTCAGAGCGTCGTGAACGCAAGTACCGAGGAATGAATGCCGCGCAATACCGCGCCTACCTCGAGCGCGTTGGTGCAGTGGAATATATTCCCGCATTTGAAACTGCGGTGCGCATTGCAGAGGCGGTTAAGGCAAAAGGTGGGAGAGCGCTACTGGTCGGCGGCAGCGTGCGCGATGAATTCCTCGGACAAACCGTGAAAGATTACGATCTCGAAGTATACGGACTAGCGCCAAATACTCTAAAAGAACTACTCGCGACATTCGGCGACCTTAAAGAAACCGGTGAAGCTTTTACTGTCCTTAAGTTGCGCGTTTCTGGCGTAGAGCTTGACATCTCTCTCCCACGACGCGAGTCAAAAACCGGAAAAGGACACCGCGATTTTTCGATAAGCGCTGATCCGCAAATGAGCATTAAAGAAGCTGCACAGCGACGTGATTTTACCATGAACTCGATGGCGAAAGATATTTTAACTGGAGAGATTTTTGATTATTTTGCTGGGGCAGTTGATTTACGCCAACGTGTGCTGCGCATGACCGATGAAGAACGGTTTACCGACGACCCGCTACGCGTACTCCGCGCTATGCAATTTGTTGGACGTTTCGGACTCATGACGCATGACCGTGCTTCGTATGTTATGCGCACGATTCGCGAAGAACTCAAACATCTTTCAAAAGAACGCTTGCGCGAAGAATGGCTAAAACTGTTATTACGTTCCCCAAAACCTTCGCTCGGCCTTAACGCGGCGATGGAATTTGGTATTTTCCACGCCTTACACATCACCGAAATTGTTCCAATGCTTGCTACCCCGCAAGAGCACGAATACCATCCCGAAGGTGACGCATGGATACATACAATGATGGTCGTTGATGAAGCTGCGAAAATTATTGAGCAGGAACGTATGCCCGAACACGATGCCACCATTGTTCTTTTAGCGGCATTTTGCCATGACCTTGGAAAGCCCTCAACTACCAAAATCATCAAAGGTAAAATTACTTCTCACGGCCATGAAGAAGCTGGCGCGCCACCCACCGAACAATTTCTTGCTGCCATCGGCGTTGAAGAAGCACTTCGGAACCCCATTAAAAAACTTGTCGCCGAACATTTAAAGCCTACGTTACTCTATCTCGATGAAGTGAAGCGCGGGAAACCTGTTTCCGACGGAGTCATTCGACGCCTCGCTACACGCCTACACCCCGCAACTATTGCGCAGCTTGTTGCCGTCGCTAAAGCCGACCACCTTGGGCGAGGGCCATTTGTGAACCCCTTAGAACCAGAAAAGTCGTTTATGCCTCACGATTTTCCGGCTGGCGCTTGGCTCCTCGAACGAGCGAAGCGTCTCCTGATTCTCGATTCTAAGCCCGAGCCAGTACTCATGGGGCGTGATTTGGTTGCGCTCGGATTGCCACAGAGCACTGCACTGGGCAAGATCCTTAAACTCGCCGACCGCTTGCGTGATGAAAAAGGAAAAACCCGCGAGGATATACTTTTTGTCATTCATGAACGCGTCGCACAGGGAGCACCTGCGGTTATTGTGGAGCTGGAGCAATTGTTGCGATAAACATATTAGGGGACACCTGATATTTTTATATTAACATTAGAGGCCACGGTGGGATTTGCACCCACGAATAGCGGTTTTGCAGACCGCAGTGTTGGACTACTTCACCACGTGGCCTTATGATAAGCATCTTACAGTACCTTCTTGATTTTTATCAATCTTCCTTCTAAAAAAATCGCCCTACGAGGGGCGATTGTGTTCGCGCATTTCTGCGATGGTGTAAACTCCGTATACCGCCAAGACTCCCTGGACAAACCCTAACCAGCGAAAAGCTTTCCCAAGATTCTTTGGCATAGAAAATCCTTCTATGTCATCAAGCATTGTGTGGCAATGTGCTAACGCATCGGCATGCGTTATACCACGCGCGTCATCGCGCACTAACGACTTTGGAATACCATTTTCTTCAAAGTATCTTCGATAGCGACCGATTACTCTCATCAACTCTTTTTCGCCCATCCTCTTCGTTGGCGCTCGGAATGCTTCCATGGCGTCTTCGTCCTTTATATCTATTGTGCTGATGACTATTATATCATCTCTCGCGAATATATTCAACCCCCTCTATTGATCGAGCAAATTCTTCTCTACGATCGCGGCGTTTGTTGGGCCATAGTCAGCGACGAAGTTAATTTCAGGCATTGGCCTGATGTTTAATTTATAATTCAACTCGTGCTGGTAATGCCCACGCATTTTTTGCATTGTGCGCAATATTTTCTCAGTATCGGCCGTTGGGAAAATGCTTATTTTTATTTTTGCGTGCTCCAAATCGTCGCTTACTACTACATCGGTTACAGTAACGAGCGCTCCCTCAAACTCGAGTTCGCGCACGAACATACTCGCAAGCTGCTCGCGAATTAATTGACTAACACGTTGTGGGCGAAAATACTTCATCTCAATATTAACTTATCTCCGACTTCGATCTTTATTTCACTCTCAAACAACATTCCACACTCATTACCCGCAAGCACGCGCGGAGCATCTTTCTTTTGTTGCTGAAGATTAATGATACGACCGGTTTTACCCGTGGGCTTGTCGCTGCGATGAATTTCGACTGTCGCAGAACTACGCATTTCGCCTTCGATCACTTTCCCACCAATAATTTGCTGCCCCCCGCCTTTTTTGCCAAATACGGCAAGAATTTCTAAAATACCAACTGGCTTTATTACCGTCCCACTCTTAATCATTTCTTCTAACGTTTTTGTAAGGTCGTAGAGCACCTCGGACTGTGTAACGGTCACGTGCTGCTGCCTCGCTATGCCTTTCGCTGCTTTACTCATTACTGTACGAAAACCTAACACTGCTGCCTTATGCGAAATCGCCGATTGAATATCTCCGTCGGTGATTTCACCAACCGATTGCTCAATAATGCGCAACCGTATCTCTGGTGGTGCCGGAATATATTGTACAACCCCACTTAACGCCTCAAGCGAACCACCGGCGTCTGCTTTTAATATAATATTTAACACCAATTCGTTTTGGCGAGGCGCATTGTTTGTCGTTTTTATTTCTTTGGTTTGAGCTATCGCTTCGAGTGCGCTCGCACTGGTTGTGAACTCTGCTCCTATTTCGGGAATCGATTCGAAGCCATAGATTACCGCCGGGCTCGAAGGATATACTTCGTTCACTTTTTTCCCTTGTGCATTGTGCAATATTTTTATTTTCCCTATCGCACCACCTGCACGAATATATTCGCCCTCGCGCACTACTCCATTTTTTACAATCACTATTGCTTCAATTCCTTTTCTTAACACCAGTTTACTTTCTAATATATATCCAGAACCCATTTGAGCGGGGTCGTATGTGAGCTCCTCTACCTCAGCGGTAAGTAAAATTAAGTCGAGTAACTCGTTGACCCCTCCCCCTGTTTTTGAAGAAATGCCATGCCAGCTCACTGCACCGCCATACCCTTCGAGTAACACCCCTTCGGCCATCAATTGGTTTTTGACACGGTCGATATCAACGCCACTTTTATCTATTTTTGTGATCGCAACAATGAACGGCGTTTCAGTTTCTTGGAGCACCTTCAACGCTTCTTTCGTTTGGTTTTGTACGCCATCGTCCACTGCAACAGCTAAGATCGCAACATCGGCGATGTTTGCGCCACGCTTACGCATCGCCTTAAAGGCCTCATGGCCAGGAGTGTCGATGAACGTAATGCGCTCATTGTTATGCACTACTTCGTATGCGCCAATAGACTGGGTTATGCCCCCAGCTTCTTTTTTTACGATTGCTGTTTTGCGAATGTAGTCTAAAAGACTTGTTTTGCCGTGGTCAACGTGGCCGACGATAACCACAACAGGTGAGCGTTTCATATAATAGCTATACATTACACTGCTTTTGCTTTTCGGTCAAAAAAATTGCGGCCAATTTGGCCGCCGCTTATCGTATGTTACGAATTTTATTTTTTCACGAAATCGATGCGATTGGCCGCGAGCGTGGCGGGAAGCAATCTCACAATAAATTAAAGTAAGATTGCTTCGTCGGTTTGCGAACCTTCTCGCAATGACAATTTTAATCACAGGAACGTCAGATTGCTTCCCGCCACGCTCTCGCTCGCGGCTAAAGGCGCTCAGAGTGACGGCCTTATTCAGTCTTGTGAGCAGATACTTTGTACTGTAACCCCTCACACCTAAGCGAGTGTAGGACGAGCAACGTGAAACGCTTCCTTGGTTGCGACATCACCATGGGCATTCCAGAACGTGAGGATGCGGACACGTTCTTCCGCTTGCGGGGTAATCATGTCCCGGAAGCGTACCGCTTCTTCCCAGTCACTCACAATACCCTTCGTACCAGTTGTTTTGTTATGTATTCTCATGACTTTTCGATTTTTCGAAAAGTCTCATATGTATCTGAACTTATGCGCCATTCAGCGTATGCTCGACAGAGGTTTACGTGGCAAAGAAAAACCTAACGGAAAAGTTTTTACGTTAGGCATAATTTTTTTAGTTAAGAAATTTTACTAGTCAGACTTTTCCTGCTTTGCATTCAGCTCCTTAAGACACTTTACGATGACCTCTCTCAGGATGTCATTCCTGGTCCTACGCCGCAGAACAGCTAAGCGTCGGAGAAGGTCGTCATCTTCTTTGGACAGATATACTGTAACGAAAGACAAACCAGGGGTTTTTAGGGAAGGGCTGTTCCATTTTTTCGAGCTCCCACAATTTCAAAAAATCCTAATTCAATTCTATCAAGTTTATGAGCAAAAATTAATAAAATAAAAAACCACCGCACAAGCGATGGGATGAATAGAGGATATTTAAGAGTTTTTGCTATTACTCGTAGAAGATCCCTGACTCTTGAAGAGTAGCCCGCAAAGGAAGAATAGTCCCCACGCTTGCCAATAGGTAATGGTTCGATATTCGAGGATGGCTGGCATGAGCCAATTCCAGAGATAGTAAAGAGGAATGGCGGCGATGAGACCACCGAGCGCAATAACGAAAACGCCAAGTAGTAAGAGAGTGACGCCGATGCAAACCTTCGCGATTAGGTCGCCCATGGGTCTCCTCCAGAGGAAGACAATCCTTGGCCATGCACACGCATGACTCTGGGATAAAACAATACGGGGGGGAGCGCAAGAAGTCAAATTAGCACACCACATAACATTCTCACATTCTCAAGAATGTGAGAATGTTATGTGTACGCGCCGCTTGAGATATGCCATGCGCCCTGTGGGGGACTACACTACCTGCCTACCGGCAGGCCTGCCTACCGGTAGGCAGGTCTCACGTCGCTCATGTTGTTCGCTTTTAAAAACCTCGGCTTCCTCGATCTCCCCCCTGTTCAATCCCCTCAACGCAAATATATAAAGCCTTATTTTGAGGATAAGGCTTTATATATTTCAGTGCGCGCTGAGGGGATTGAACCCCCGACCTACTCGGTGTAAACGAGTCGCTCTACCACTGAGCTAAGCGCGCTATTGTTCGGATATCAGATGTCGGACTTAAGATATTAGAGAGTGCTCGCATATCTGAGATTCGACCAGTGGGCCAGGATGGACTCGAACCATCGATCCTCGAGGTATAAGCTCGATGCTTTAGCCACTAAGCTACTGGCCCAATAACGGAAGTATATAAACACCAATGCATTCATGCAAGTAAAATATATAATATGTAAGTTGGAATTTTCGAATAATTTCCAGCGTAGATAAATATAAAATGGTTCACCCCGGTGCGAATGCACCGGGGTGTGTTGGATGGTCTGGTTAACCACAATTTTTTAATTTCTTGGTCCGCCCTAGGCGAGGGCGGCCTCGCGACGATGGGCGGCGATCTTTTCCCTGATCGCCGGGTTCATCTCCGCGGCGAACTTGTTCCGGGCCGTCTCGGCGGCCGCGACCGCCTTCTTCATCGCGTCGGTCCTCGCGGTCTCGACCCCCTTCTTGGTCGTCTCGAGCGACGCGCCCGTCGCCTTCAAGGCCGCGGCCTGCTCCCCCTCGGGAAGTTCCGCAATCTTGCGGACGTTCTCCTCGGCCTCGGCCACCTTGGCCTTGGCGGCCACGATGCCCGTCGAGTCGAAATGGAACGCCGTGGTGTGTTCCTCCCGCTCGCAAGCGGCGGCGTGCTTCCACGGACCCTCGGCCCGGTGGAAGAGACTGCACGGACCGATCCGCGCGAGCTTCACCTTCGGCCTGCCGCTCCACGGCTTGCTCTTGACTAGGCTGATCTGCTCCATCGTCTTTTCCTCCTTTAGTGGGTAACAAAAACCGGTTCGTTTCTTTTCTTTGTACCGAGATCTCACCCGGTATGCTTACTATTATAACAAATACATTTGTCAACATCCACGCGAGGACAACAAAAAACCCTTATAAAATAAGGGTTTTTTGTATCTATGCTATATCGTCATCGGTTTCAAATTAAAACCTTTAAGAATATTATAAAACGCATCTTGCTCAAGGTTTTCTTTTTCGAGTAATTCCTTTGCGATTGCATCCAAGACCTTGCGTCGTGAGTTCACTATTTTTTGTGCGGTAACATATGCCTTCATAATGAAACTTGCGACTTCCTCGTCAATGGCTTTTGCAACGGACTCAGAATAATTTTTTTCGGTTGAAATTTCACGGCCCAAGAAGATAAGCTCCTGGGTTTTACCGAAGGTCATTGGCCCGAGCTTTTCGCTCATGCCGTATTGGGTAACTAATTTTCTGGCCAATTCAGATGCTTGGCGCAAATCGTTTGAAGCGCCAGTCGACATTTCGCCAAACACTACAAGTTCGGCGGTATAGCCCCCCATTATGGTTGCGATGTCGGTTAAGAATTGCGAGCGACCACGAAGCCGCACTTCTTCGGTTGGGAGTTTTAATGTATATCCGCCTGCTTGCCCACGACTCACGATCGAAACTTTGTGCACGGGGTCGGCGTTCTTGAGGCTCGCGGCAACAAGGGCGTGCCCAGCTTCGTGGTAGGCAGTAATTTCTTTTTCTTTTGGTGAAATAACACGGTTGCGCCGCTCAGGGCCAAGCAAAACTTTTTCGATAGAGCTATAAAGAGTATCTTGGACAATAGTGCGGCCATTAGTGCGTGCAGTTAAGATTGCAGCTTCGTTTACGAGGTTTGCAAGGTCTGCACCAGAAAACCCTGGAGTGCGCACGGCAATTTTTCTTAGCTCAACATTCTTATCCATCGGTTTATTTGCGGAATGAATTTTAAGAATTGCTTCGCGGTCGGCAATGTCGGGGAGGTCGAGCATTACGCGGCGGTCAAAGCGGCCGGGGCGGAGGAGTGCCGGGTCTAAAATGTCGGGGCGATTAGTTGCCGCAAGCACAATCACGCGCGTGTCACGGTCGAAGCCATCCATCTCAACTAAAATTTGGTTTAATGTTTGTTCGCGTTCGTCGTGGCCACCACCAACACCAGCGCCACGTTCGCGGCCAATCGCATCGATTTCGTCAATGAAAAGAATTGAGGGCGCAGCTTTTTTTGCCGTGTCAAACGCATCGCGTGTGCGAGAGGCGCCAACGCCAACAAACATCTCGACAAATTCAGAAGCAGACATATGGAAGAATGGGACACCGCTCTCGCCTGCAACAGCGCGCGCGAGCAAGGTTTTGCCAGTGCCTGGTGGGCCCATTAATAAAACACCACGGGGGATGCGCGCGCCAATGTCGAGGAACTTTTTCGGATTTTTTAAAAAGTCGACAACCTCCTCAAGTTCTTGTTTGGGCTCTTTGAGGCCTGCAACGTCTTTAAACGTTACTTTATTTTTTTGCGAAGAAAAAAGTTTTAAGTTTGCGCGGCCAAAGGTAAATGCTTGTCCAGCGCCAGTTTTTGCCTGGCGAAAGATCATCCAAAACATGACGCCAATAATAATGAGTGGCAGGAGTGCTGGGAGGAGTATGCCGAGCCAAAAACGAGTACCCGACTCTTCTTTCATGGTAAGGTTCACGTCTTGCAACACGCGCGCATCAACGCCATAGTTCCTGAGCGTGTCGGTGAGGCTGCTGTCGGGCTCTTTGCGCATAGTTGCCCGAGAGCCATCTTTAAGCTCAACGTCGAGATCGTTCCCGGAAACAGTAATTTTTATCACTTCACCCGCATTAATTTTGGTTACGAGCTGATCGATCGAGAAATTTTTTATTGTAGTACCATTGTCGACAAACAGTGAAAAAACAATAGCGAGCGCAAGCAATGCGCCAACGGCGTAAAAGATATTTTTATATAGGGTAGTCATATAGATAGAGTATACAGGATAGAAGCCGCTAGTAAACTAGCAGCCAGATAAAAATGAGAAAGCCCGCTTTCGCTTACGCTACTTACGGGCTCATGAAGTTAATTGCGTTAGCATTCCTATAATCGTTTCTACGTGTTGCGTATTGAGCCCATCTTCAAATGTTGTTCTTACAAGCCTCCCAAGGTGATTTGCCATATCAGAGTCGTCGTCAATAATCACAAAAGATTCAATAAACAAAGAAGTTGTTCTTAGCCAACTATCGATTTCGTGACCTCGGACACCCATTAAACGGGGGGTCACGTCAATAACTCTAGAGCTACAGATTCCCTGCTGTTGGAAAAGCTCCTTTAAGTCATTAAGCGTGCGTCCAATTCTCCAAGAACTAGAAATTACTATTTGGGCGTCAGTAGATTCCAAGATGTGATTTAAAGCCGCCCACACTACTCGGTAAAAAAGATTTGTAATGGCCAAACTGACGTGCGCTCTTATGTGAAATAAGCACCCCGTCAATATCTAAAAAGATTATCCTTGCCATCCGTGTCCTCCTTGAAAGAAATCCTATATTATAACAGTTTGCAGAGAAGAGTCAAGCACGCAATTTACTGGTCATTATGTATGTGGACCCGTGCATCATGCACCTGCAACAATGGAGTTGGCTCACGCTTAACGCGTCCACCAATATTTGGAAGTCGGACTTCCAAATATTGGACGTAATAACAACCTCGCTATTAGCCGGAATGCTATGATGAAGACATGGAGGTCGAAACACTGCTAACAAATTATCTTGACTATTTAGAGATCGAAAAAAATCGCTCGCCCAAGACGCGCGAGAACTATGAGCATTATTTGCGTACGTTTATTGGCCACGAACAAATTAAAGATTTAAAAGATTTTACACTCGATGCGGTGAAACGTTTTCGTTTAAGTTTGGCGCGCAAAGAAACCGCAAACGGCGACATGCTGAAAAAATCAACGCAAATGTATTACGTGATCGCCATAAGGAACTTCTTAAAATATTTAATTAAAAATGATTTCGACGTTATTGCGCCAGAAAAAATAGAACTCCCCAAAATAGGTGAGCGGCAGATTGAAATTATTGATTATTCAGAACTCGAACGTCTCTTAGATGCTCCGCGGGGGAGCGATGTCAAAACATTACGCGACCGCGCGATACTCGAAACATTATTTTCAACAGGGTTACGCATTGCCGAGCTTTGCAAGCTCGATAGGTATATCGACCTCGAGCGTGGAGAAATTACCGTGCGTGGCAAGGGTGACAAGCTGCGCTTAGTATTTCTTGGCGGGAAAGCAAAACAGGCAATAAAAAACTATTTAGATAAGCGTGGCGATGCCGAAGAGGCATTATTTATCAGTTTTTCAAATGGGAAAAGCCCCAAAGTGTTGGGGCGAATATTGCCGAGGACTGTAGAGCGCATGGTGCACTTCTATGGGCGAAAGGCGGGGATTGTGGGGAAGCATTTAACGCCGCACAGTTTGCGTCACCTTTTTGCGACTGATCTTTTGCAAAACGGTGCAGACCTGCGTTCAGTGCAAGAACTCTTGGGGCACAGCAACATTACAACCACGCAAATCTACACCCACGTTACCAACAAAGAGCTTAAAGATATTCACCAGAATTTTCATGGGAGGCGACGATAATAAATATTAGAAAGATTTGCAAAAAATAATCTAACGTGCTATAGTAGTATGGCTCACTGGGAACACAAAATCCTCAACAGAAAATAAGAGAAAGGAGTCGCAGGTGGGAAAGATTGTAGAAATTACAGTGAAGGACGTTGACCATTGGTTTACTAAACTTGCAGCATTTCCTCGAGGGCATAAGGTTATGCTCGACCCGACTATCACATGGATCGCAGGGAAAAATGGCACAGGGAAATCGAGTCTATTAAAAGGTATTTGTCCGAAGGCACTACAGTATAACGCTAATATGAACTCGCCACTACCGATTGAGACAACGCTGAAACCTGAAAATATGACTCGATGCTACTACTTAGACACCGAAAGTATGAATCCAAGAATAAAGGGGCATTTCGATTTTGATAAGCCTGGCTCCGTAGAATATCAGCTCTCCGCAATGTTTTCTCATAGCAGTCATGGTCAAGTGATTCAGCCCATGGTGACCGTGATGAAAAGCGATTCTCGTTGCAAGGGCGGTATCTTTGTTTTTGACGAACCCGAAGCCGGGATTTCTCCTTGGGAGCAAAAGGAAGTGCTCGCCATCTTTGTTGCCGCGGTTGCGGAACAGGACATCCAGATCATTGCGGCAACGCATTCGATGGTTTTCCTCGAAAGCGGTATTGGGTCGATACTCGACCTTAATAACGGGCCAGCAAAACTTGTGCCCGCAAAAGAATATAAAGTTTTCTAAACTCTTACGCAACAATGAACCCGCTCACGATGAGCGGGTTTACGTTATCGAAATTGAAAGCCCCCATTCAAGGGGGCGTGTTGTCCAAAGAACTTTATTTATTCGCTGCGAAGCATGGTTGAGCTGATGTGGTGTTTTTGCATAAACAGGTCGACGAACGACCCGTTGTAACGATAGAGTTCTGGGATGTATAGTCTGTAGGGATCTAACGTATCAATATCTGGTGAAGATCTTGGCGCGACATAAAACTTTCTGCCTTCTTTCCAAAACTGGTGGAGCATAGCGACGACACCTTGGATTCCATCGGGGTAATACTTTGGGTCCAGAATGCGCACAGCCGTATCTTCGCCAATCACAAACGACGCTCCGGGGTATGCACGAATTTTGTCGGTGAAAAGTCCGGCATCGTTTCGAAAAATAACCGGCCATAGTCCGAGGAATTGCCACGCACGACGCATGACCATATCGTGCAATGTCATTTCAGATTTCTTGTCGGCATTCTGCGCGGTGATTTCGAAGATCACGCGCTTGCCGGTTGATTGCGAGACCATTTTCGCAACTTCGTGATGTCCGAAATGGAATGGGTTAAATGACCCAGGGAAAATAATGGCATTAGAAAAATCGGCGCTCTCGACGCCCTGAATCTCGCGGCCTTCAGTAAACAAACAATTTGAGCGGGACCCAAGATCGAGATGGTCGTAGCTACTTGAGTTAAATGGCTTAAGCGGAAGCGGAGCATTCTCGATAGTGTAGGGAATAGATTCGGGGGTATCCAATTCACCGTATTCCGCAACGTAAAATCTAACTATACGACCGCTGAATCTGCAATATAAAAT
>CAYJQG010000023.1:10092-14370 GCA_964372325.1 uncultured Candidatus Saccharibacteria bacterium | reverse complement strand
TTATATTGCAGAACGGGGTGCTGTTCGGTTAGATGGTTAAATTGCTTGACACGATCTTGCCATTGCTTTCGCTTTTTCATTCTCTATTTCTAATTTAAATAAGGTTCGAGGCCACCGCTATGTGACCTCGTTGATGTTGTTTGGGGGGGGCTAGCCACGCCACTTACGCGCGGCGGCGGCTGCATCACTGCACAGGATCTCTCCTGCCGTGATGTCAGCCCTCAGGGCGCGCTCGCACCGAACGCGATTATCCCTGACAATCAATCCCCAACCGGGCCAAATGCCCGAGTCAGGGGCGGGGAAACGACTGACGCGCGCTTCCCCCCGCGGACGTAGAATTGCCCTCATAGGCACTCCCCTCCAGTAAAAAAGACTGAACCAATTTTCAATCCACGAAGCGTAACACGTTGTTACGTTCCCGGATTCAAAAAGGGTCCCGTCGCGCTACCTTCCAGAGATAGCGCGACGGAGAGATTACGTAGCTGCTGCGACCTTTGTCGCTAACGCTGGCAGCTGCAACGGGTGATTTGGCGATACAACCATGAGATAGTTTTCCTTCTATTCATGGAGGCCAAGCTGCAGTGGCCGTGGCTGGCCTTGTCCCTCACTCGACTCGGTCCCCCTTTTCCCGGGGGCCGATCGAATGAGTACCATCAGGGAGCGTGGGTACTTCTTGCGACGGAGCCACCCGTCGCAAGCCGAACCCTGCCACGTTCACCTCCCACCCGAAACATCAGTGGAAGTGCAAACATGTTACCCCATTTGAGGCGCTATGGCCGCTGCATCCGCCGGCCTGCACCCGTAATTCGCCGCTCTTCCGTACGTATACGATACGGATATCATCAATGCAGACATAAGATATATTCAAATTATCATTATCGTCTATTCATCAACTTCTCAATCTATATAAAGAGAAGAGCGGTAAATTACGGGCACAGGTCGTATTAATGGATTTATCCAATTTTCAATCCGCGATATATCGTACATCGTGGATTCAAAAAAGGTTGGGAGATTTTGTGACGGGCTTTGCAGCGCGTTCGTCACTTTGCGATAAATCTCCCCTAAATTCGCTGGCAGTTTTGTCTGTCAGGCGGCTCATGGCCCACACACGGCTTTGCGTGTGTTGCTTGCGCCTAACGCGGAGAGTCTGCCAAAACTCCGGGACCCGGTGGGGCTGCCCATGCAGCCGGAGAAAGGGTTGCACAGTGGCGGTGGTGATCAAGCACCACCTGGCCCAAGATTCACGCTTACGGCACCGGCCTGACCACAAGAGAGAAGGAGACAGCTCCTGCTCTGCATGTTGCCGAACCCGACCCGTCGCGCTTGAATCTTCGCCTTTCCAGACTTCCCTCACCCCAAATTTTAACCGTGGCGGGGTTTGGGCATAGCAGCGTTTTTCTTCGCTGCCGCTCCAGGTGCCCTTGCGAGCTCCCAGAACCCGGGAATCCAAGAAGGGCCGCTTCCCCAATGAGGAGAAGTCTCTTCCCAGGGCCGGATGTGCGTGCCGCTGTGCAATCGGCCTGCACCAACAATTTACTGTTCTATTTATATATACAAGACTAAATCAATGTAGACACAAGATATATTCAAATTATCATTTTATCATTATCATCTATTCACTAATCGCTAATCTCTCGATTTAGAGCAGTAAATTGTTGGCACAGGTTACCCGCTTTAGGCGGGCCGATTCTATATCTCAACGAACTTCATAAAGGGGGCGGGGCAATCTTATATATTTGGCCTCCCGAAGGGAGACCCTGCTTCAGCCACCGCAACCCCTGAAACCAGGGATCACGCTGGAAGCATTAGACAACGTTGCCAATGAAAAAAGCGACAATGAATTTGCCACTTTGACGCAAAGAGCGGGAGTCGAATTATTTAAAAATATTAACCGACAATATCAATAATCGACGACGTTCACTACGCCAATTTTATGCTCATCTCTTGATTAGAAAATACTAAATTCGTCAATCAAGCGACGAGTGACGAGGTGTCGATCAATTTATAGTTTCTCGATATACTCTATCAGCTTCTCGACGTCGACGAGTTTTGTCTGCAACACATCGTACACAATGCGTGCATCGACGACGCCATAGTCGTGCGCCAGCGCATTACGAAACCCCACCATTTTCACTAATCTAGGAATGAGTTCGTTGGGTAATATTCCCGCTTCACCAAGAATTTCAATGCTTTCGCGTAACGTGGTCGGTTTGCGCAATTTCTTGAACGCCACTACTGCCTCGCTCAGATCAATTGCTGCCTGAACAACAACGTACAAATAACGCTCCACCGCGGCACGCGTCGTCGCGTCTTTCATAAACTCGTCTTCGGTCATCACGCAAAACTTTTTTGCTAGCCCGATGTGCTGACGAATAAAACTAATTTTATTTTCGATTACATCGCGGTTGCTCATGATCGGGTAAGACTATATTTTCTCAGCAAATACTTAAAGTCGAAATATTCGTTTAAGATTTTAGGCTCGACGATGATTTGGTAGGGTTCGTGCGCGAACAATAATTTTCCTTCGGTAATGATTTGATATTTTAACTCAGGGGTATAACAATCGTTCAAGATAACGACGTCGATGGCATCACTTTTCACTATTTTCCCCATTGCGGCAATGAATATAAATCGTAGTTCGGCGCGACGGCGCACATCTACTCCATCGGCGCAATAGATTGCGAAATCATAATCGCTCATTGGCCCCGAATCGCCGCGTGCGCGACTCCCAAAAAAATACGCCAATGCCACTTCGGGCTGCGCCGAAAAATACTCGACTATTTTTTGCTGTACTGCTTTTTCCATACACTACCCTACCATTTTAGCTTCTTTTTTATCTTCGCTTTCTATACTACCGCATTCTACGCACTGGTACAAATACTTGTACTTCGCTACAAATTTTGAATCAGCATGTTCGACGATACTATCTTTCATTGATAAAAATAGCCTATGTTGTATAGTTTCTATTCTGAGCGGGCTAATTTTGTTTTGTTGCAAACTTTTCGACGACGCTTGGTGCGTAAGAACAATCGTTGTGAGATGCGAATGGTACCTATGCGAATGGTACCTGACACCGTTACTGTGAGATGCGAATGGTACCTATGCGAATGGTACCTGACACCGTTACTGCACCGTTACCCGTTACCGTTACCCCGTTACCGTTACCGTTACTGACACAGTTACCACCGTTACCTGACCCGTTACCTATAAACAAATTACATATGCATAAATACTGCAACCAACCCCTGATCCTGCTTTCGTATAACACTGCCAACCATTGCTATTTGGAAATGAACTTCTTAGGGTACAGTTATTATCAGCGGGATTATAACAACCACCACCAACAACCTTCGTCCCACTTGGGCACGCTTTAAATGCACCAACCAAACCAGTTCCTGATCCCAATGCATTCACGGGGTCTGTTGGCACACCGCTCGGCCACGCGGTTTTGCAGTTCGCAGCCGAAGAATTAGGAAGACACAGTTTTGTCGTTACGAGTCCGCCCCCTTGGACATCAACGTAGCTCTTCGAATACCCGCTCCCAGGATTTAGGATGATACCTGTTTCCCAATTCAGCTTGAGTTGTTGATATGACGGAGAGGACCAAGGCCCTGCTGTTCTATATATTCCATATAAAAGGTGGTCAGATGGAAGTGTGCCAGAATTATACCAAGTAAGTCCATCTGTGGAATCTAGTGTTACATCTGAGAAACTCAACTTTGCTTTTGGATTCGACGCCCCAATTCCCACATTCCCTCCCGAAGCAATAATCAGCTGATCGCTAACACTGTTGTTCTCTTTAAACTTTATTGCTTTGCCGCTTGCGCGATTTATTATAAGATTCCCCGATGCATCTTTACCTATAGTGTCGCTACCCAATGTTGGCGCCACACCTCCGGGTCCAGTTCCTTCTGGAGGTCCTGCAACGTGTGTTGCAAAAGTCCATGCCGCAAATCCCCCGAGCAGCATCGCGCTCAAAAAACTTGCAAACCAAATGAAAAATAATTTACGTTGCTTCATAGTTCCAGTATAGCAGTGTTTGGCGGTTGAGTTATCCACAATAACAAAACGAGGGTATGGGGTTAGCCACTACGAAAAAATCCCAAACTCCAAGCATCAAATAACAAATAAATTCTAATTTTTTTATTCGAATCTATAATATTGAATATTATTTGGGATTTGGGATTTGACTATTGAGATTTAGTGCTTATATTTTTAGTGGCTAGTGGCTAGTGGCTAGTGGCTAGTGGCTAGTGGCTAGTGGCTAGTGGCTAGTGG
>CAYJQG010000023.1:0-9992 GCA_964372325.1 uncultured Candidatus Saccharibacteria bacterium | reverse complement strand
CTTATTCTTTATTTTCCGCTGCAGCTGCTGCTTCCCCTGCGGCTTCTATCGACTTTAGCCCAGTGCCGACGGGAATTAAGCGACCGATAATGACGTTCTCTTTTAGACCACGAAGAATGTCTACCTTGCCTTCGGTCGCTGCGCTAATTAACACGCGCGCAGTTTCTTGGAATGACGCTGCAGACAAGAAGCTTTCGGTTGAAAGTGCAACTTTAGTCACACCCAAAAGCAATTGCTTTGCTTTCGCTGGCAACTTTCCGTCGCGCTTCATTTTGCGATTCACTTCTAAAAAGCGTGCCTTTTCGATAACTTCGCCTGGGATGAACTCAGAGTCCCCTGCATCTTTAATTTTTACTCTCCCAAACATCTGCCTCACAATTACCTCAATGTGCTTGTTGTTGATGGATGCACCTTCACCAATGTAAATGCGCTGCACTTCTTGGACCACGTAACGCCACACTGCCTCTTGGCCCTTGTAAGTCATTACCTCCTTTACATCGAGGTTGCCCTCTGAAAGTTGGTCGCCACGCTTCACTGCATCACCTACCTTCACTAAAATTTCGGTCATTCGTGGAATTGGGTACTCGACGTTTTCGTTATCTTTCCCTCCATTGATATGCAGAATATTCAACAGTCCCTTTTCTTCTACTGAGTCGACAACACCATCGACTTCAGACAAAAATGCTTTACCCTTCGGAGAACGCGCTTCAAAAATTTCTTCAACACGGGGAAGACCGTGGGTAATATCTGCACCAGCAACACCGCCGATGTGGAATGTTCTCATGGTGAGTTGCGTGCCTGGTTCGCCAATGGACTGCGCGGCCACAATACCCACTGCTGCGCCAATTTTCACCTCCGTATTATTTCCGAGATCGTAGCCATAACACTTTGAACAAATTCCGTACAGTGTCTTGCAGGAAATCGGCGACCGCACCGCGATTGTTTCAAACGCGCCAGCTTCAATTTTCTCTGCAGCGACTCGGTCGATAACTCCACCTCCACGCGCAATAATCTTATTCCCCTCTTTAATATCGGTAAGAGCCGTGCGCGAAAACAACTTGCTACTGAAGGTGTGGCCAAACTCTTTACCTTCGGAGCGCACCATTTCAATACCTTCTTTGGTACCACAGTCTTCTTCGCGGATCACGACATCTTGCGAAACATCGATTAACCGACGCGTTAAGTAACCCGCTGACGCAGTTTTGAGGGCGGTGTCAGTTGTACCTTTACGCGCACCGTGTGTAGAAATAAAATATTCCAACACCGAGAAGCCTTCTTTGAATGACGCTTTAATTGGGAGCTCGATAATTTCGTTTTTGGGGTTCACGACTAAGCCTTTCATGCCCATCATCTGCGTTGGCTGAGACCACGAACCGCGAGCACCGGAAGAAATAATAGTGTACACCGAACCCGATTCGCCGAGGGCTAGGGGCACTAACTTTGCAATACGGGCCTTCACCTTATCCCACACGCTAATAATACGCTCTCTACGTTCGCCCTTCGTTAAAAGCCCTTCTTCGTATTGCGTACGAATCACCGCCTCTTCTTGTTCGGCAGCGCCGATAAGCTCGGGCTTTTCTTTAGGGATCACCATGTCGTCCATGCCCCAACTAATACCCGACCGTGTGGCTGCCCAAAAACCAATTTTCTTAATTTCGTCGAGATATTCGGCTGCCTGAGTATTTCCATAAGTACCGATAATCTTCCCCACTACTTTTGAAAGTCCCTTTTTGTCTAAGACGGTATTAATGAATTCAAAATCTTTAGGCATAATCTCGTTGAACATGAGGCGACCCACCGAAGTTTGTATCCGCTCTTTCATATTTTTTGGGTTCCGTATGGTGATCATGCTACCCAATTCCGTAACGCCCATGTCGTAGGCGAGCCTTGCTTCATCGACACTTGCAAAAATTTTCCCTTCGCCGCGTGCACCGCCACGTGTTTTAGTGAGGTAATAACAACCAAGCACAATGTCTTGTGTTGGCACCATAATCGGGTCTCCCGTTGCTGGCTTTAACAAATTGACCGACGACAACATGAGCGTTTTCGCTTCGAGTTGTGCTTCGTCGGTTAAAGGTAAGTGCACAGCCATTTGGTCGCCGTCGAAGTCTGCATTGAATGCAGTGCAAACCATTGGCGGGATACGAATAGCTAAATCTTCGATTAAGAGCGGCTGAAATGCCTGCACACCCAAACGATGTAGCGTTGGTGCGCGGTTTAACAACACTTTTTTATCGACAATAACTTCCTCTAAAATCGCCCATACTTCTGGGGGAGCGGTTTCGATTAAACGATTAGAGTTACGAATATTATGCGCTAAACCGCGTTCGATAATTTTTCGAATAACGAACGGCTTAAACATTTCAAGCGCCATTTTCTTAGGGAGTCCACACTGATGCAGTTTTAATTCTGAGCCAATCACGATAACCGAACGGCCTGAATAGTCGACACGTTTGCCGAGCAAGTTTTGGCGAAAACGTCCTTGTTTACCCTTTAACATGTCTGCCAGCGACCGTAATGGGCGGCGCTGTGCTGAAAGTTGCTGCACACCAAAACGCGCCGAGTTGTCGATAAGCGCATCAACAGACTCTTGAAGCATACGTTTTTCATTAGTGATAATCACCTCAGGAGCCTTCAGGTCGAGTAGTTTCTTTAAACGATTGTTGCGATTAATGACACGACGATATAAATCGTTTGAGTCCATGGTAGCGTAACGGCCGCCGTCTAAGGCCACCATTGGGCGAAGGTCTGGTGGGAGCACGGGGAGCATGGTCAAGATCATCCACTCGGCACGCAAACCTTCTTTGTGCATTGCCGATGCCAACTTTAACCGACGAAGCAGTCGCGCTTCGGCAAGCGTATCCTCTGCGGCTTCAACCGCCTTTAATTCTTTTTTAATCAATGACACCTGCTCTTTGAGGTCGAGGCTATGCAAGATTTTATGAATTGCTCCTGCGCCGGTACCCGCTTCAAATACTGCACCAAAACGACGGGCGAGGTTGTGGTATTCACCTTCCATTAAAATTTCGCCAACACGCAATTCTTGTAACTGATTTTTTGTTGTTAAAAAACCTGCCTTTAGTGCATCAGCGTCTTCTTCTTTCTCGGCTTTCTTACGCGACTTAAACTCGGAAGCCAATTCTTCAAGCGCCGTCTTTCGACGTTCTTCATTCACTGAAGTCACAATAAACGCAGCATAATAGACAACCTTTTCAAGCTTTTGCACGGAAACGTCCAGCAGTAACCCTACCTTCGACGGAGCACTTCTTAAAAACCAAATGTGCATGACTGGTGTTGCGAGTGCAATGTGGCCCATGCGTTCGCGGCGCACTACTGCACGAGTGACCTCTACACCACATTTGTCGCAAACGACGTTCTTGTAACGAATACGTCGATACTTGCCACAATAACACTCCCAGTCTTTTGTCGGGCCAAAAATACGCTCAGAAAATAACCCGTCTTTTTCTGGGCGTTGTGTACGATAGTTGATAGTCTCTGGCTTTAAAACTTCGCCATGAGACCACCCCAAAATGTCTTCAGGGGACGCAATTTTTAATTTAATGCCGTTGAAATCCATAATAGTATTCTCGAATAATGCAAATTGAGTAATTTAATAATGCGAATATAGTAGACTTGCTCCCAAATAACATTTTGCCTCTTTTTCTTGAATTTTGAGCGACCTGCCTGCCGGCAGGCAGGTCGCTCAAAATTCAAGAAAAATTGATCAAAAGCTTATCCGGGAGCCGAGTCTAGTATTTTTTTATTTATTTACATTATTTCGCCCATCATTCGCATTATTCGCGATTACTTTCCCGATTAATAAGTTCGACGTTTAAACCTAATGCCTTAAGCTCTGACACCAATACGTTAAACGATGCCGGGATATTCGGGCTACGAATTTTTTCGCCCTTAATAATTGCTTCATATGCGGCCGAGCGACCCAACACGTCGTCGGACTTAATTGTTAACATCTCTTGCAGGGTGTGCGCTGCGCCATAACCTTCGAGTGCCCACACTTCCATTTCTCCGAAACGCTGGCCACCGAACTGCGCCTTACCACCGAGTGGCTGTTGCGTAATTAATGAGTACGGGCCAATGGAACGCATGTGTACCTTGTCTTCGACTAAGTGATTCAACTTCAACATATAGATGACGCCAACCGTTACCGCTTGGTCGAACGCTTCGCCAGTGCAGCCATCGTACAGCTTTACCTTGCCACTTTCGGGTAACCCCGCTTTTTTTAACTCTTCTCGGATTTGCGATTCTGTCGCACCTGCGAGAGTGGGGGTTATTGCGCGATACCCCAATGTCTTTGCTGCCCAGCCAAGGTGTGTTTCTAAAATCTGCCCTAAGTTCATACGCGATGCGACGCCTAACGGATTTAATACAATATCTACCGGAGTGCCATCTTCGAGGTGGGGCATGTCTTCTACTGGCCGAACCTGTGAAATAACGCCTTTGTTGCCGTGGCGACCGGCAAGTTTATCGCCCGCACGCACCTTGCGTAACTGCGCCACTTCAACCTGTACACGCTTAATAATACCTGGCTCCAACTTGTCGCCACCTTCGCGAGAAAATATTTTAATTGCGACAATACGACCGTATTTACCATGCGGCATTGTGAGCGAAGAGTCTTTTACGTCTCGTGCTTTTTCTCCAAAAATTGCGCGAAGTAAGCGCTCTTCGGAGGTGAGTTCGCTTTCGCCTTTTGGCGAAATTTTACCCACTAAAATATCTCCGGACTTTACTTCGGCGCCGATACGAATGATACCCTCCTCGTCGAGATTGCGTAATTTTTCTTCGGAAACGTTTGGGATGTCGGGAGTTGTCACCTCTGGGCCCAATTTGGTGTCGCGCACATCACAATAAAAATCTTCGATATGAATTGAGGTAAAGATATCATTTTCCACAACGCGTTCTGAAAGAATAATGGCGTCTTCAAAGTTGCCCCCATTCCACGAAACGAACGAAACTAACAAATTTTGACCCAACGCGAGCACGCCATTGTCGATCGAAGGGCCATCGGCTAAGATTTCTCCTTTCTTCACCTTATCCCCTTTGCGCACTAATGGCCGTTGAGAAATAGACGTGAATTGATTTGAGCGTTTAAATTTATTTAGTGTGTAGGTTATTGCATCGTCTTTTGTTCGTAGCACAATTTTTTCTGCGTCAACCGATGCGATTTCTCCATCTGCGGGTGCAAGGATTAAGTGACCGCAATCGCGTGTCGCAATTTCTTCGGTACCGGTACCAACGTATGGCGCCTCAGATTTTACCGACACCACTGCCTGACGTTGCATGTTTGAACCCATTAAAGCACGGTTGGCATCGTCATGTTCCAAAAATGGAATGAGCGACGTTGCAACGCTTATCGATTGGTTTGGCGAAACATCTATAAGGTGCACGTCCTTTCTTTCACACCGTCCTGGTTCACCATTCACCCGCGCTTCAACCATATCGCCAATAATTTCGTTTTGCGCATCTACTGCGACACCGCCATGTGCGATGTTGTACCGCTCTTCTTCCAGCGCATTTAGCCAGGTAATTTCTTTAGTCACCTTACCATTCTTCACAACCATGTACGGTGTTTCTAAAAACCCAAAGTCGTTTAGCCGCGCGAAATTTGCCATGTGGTTTACCAGTCCGATGTTTGCGCCTTCTGGAGTTTCGATTGGACAAATGCGGCCATAGTGCGAGCGATGCACATCACGCACTTCAAAACCTGCGCGGCCACGCGTTAACCCACCAGGACCCATTGCCGAAATACGACGCTTGTGTTCGATTTCCGCCAAAGGGTTCACCTGGTCCATGAACTGTGACAACTGCGAAGACGAAAAGAATTCTTTAACAACGGAAATTAATGGACGTGCGTTAATGAGTTGTGCGGGGGCCAATGTTTCGATATCTAATGTCGACATACGGTCTTGCACAATACGACGCATGCGCGCCATACCAATACGCAAACGGTTTTCTAATAGCTCCCCTACCGGACGCACGCGACGGTTACCAAGGTGGTCGATGTCGTCGCCTTCTGCGCTTTGTTCGTTGTTTAATCTAATAATTTCTTTTACGATATGCACGATATCGTCGTAGCCTAAGAGACGCGCTTCTTTGTCTTTTTTCCCCGACGCAGTATCTTTTCCACCAAAAGGAACCCCGTCATTTTCGTAGGGCTTTAAACGCTGGTTGAACTTGAAACGACCAACACCTGAAAGGTCGTAGCGATCGGCGCGGTTAAACATTGCATCGATCAAACTTTTTGCGTTGTCGGCTGTTGCCAGATCTCCAGGGCGAAGGCGTTTATAAATTTCGAGATATGCTTCGTCGCTCGATTTCGTACCCGCTTTCTTTAATGTATGCGTAATGTATTTGATTGTCCCCGTATCTACGCCTGCGAACACTTTCTTAATTTCTGCGTCGTCTACCCCACCGAACGCCTTTAATACGTCGGTTACTCCAACCTTACGCTTACGATCAATTTTTACACCAATAAAACCATCGGGATCTGTTTCAAATTCCAGCCAAGCGCCACGGTTAGGAATAACTTTTGCGCCAAATAATTTCCTCCCACGCCAAACGTTAAGAATAAAATATACACCCGAAGAACGAATGAGCTGTGAAACAACTACACGCTCTACACCGTTAATAATAAATGTACCCCTCGGAGTCATAATCGGGAAATCGCCGAAATAAACTTCCTGTTCACGCACTACGTTTGTTTTATTATTAATCAACTTCGCCTTAATGCGCAGTGTTGCTTCAAATGTTAAATCTTTAAACCGCGCGTGGGCTTCGTCGTATTTCGGTTCGTCGAATGCATAATCTAAAAAGTGTAGCTCAAGATCTTTACCTGAGTAATCTTTGATCGGTGAAATCTCGCGCAATAATTCTTTAAGATCGTGATCTACGAAACGATTATATGAACGTAACTGTACCTCAGAGAGATCGGGCTGCGGTATGCGTGCCCCGGGATGTGTTGAGAATACTTTGGTAGGAAGTTTTTTTAACATACCCTTATATAGTATTCGCTAATAACGCGAATAGACGTTTTAATAATGCCAATAATGCAAATAAATAAATTTTATTGCGTTATTCGCCTGGTCATTCGCATTATCTGCGATGACTTTTAATAATGGTTTTAGCGATTTCTTTGAGGAATTATAAGGCCTATATGCATTCCTCAAAAGAACACAACAGAAAATCCGCCCGAGCACTTTTGGGAGGATGTTGTGTTTTGAGTACAATACTACGCAGTGTACAGGAATCCATGTATTTTTGTCAAATAGCCATCGCATCTTGCGTCATAGCGCTTTGTCGTCTTTCGTCTGAGTACCACTGAGGGTACACCTGTTTTTATTAGCCAATAACCACCAACGAAAAAATCCCAAACTCCAAGCATCAAATAACAAATAAATTCCAATTTTCGAAATTCGAATTTATATATTGGATATTATTTGGAATTTGGTCATTAGACTTGTCGCCTAATAACATTTCGTCTCTTTTACATGAATTTCAGCTACGACATCGCAGAAAAAATTCAACAGATTCTTTGAATATGCTTCATTTTTTCTGCTTCGTCTCGCTTGAAATTCATGTAAAATAGTTCGAAAGCTTATTAGGCAACAAATCTATTGAGATTTGGTGCTTATGTTGTTAGTGGTTAAACTCTGTACCCAAAAGCCTCATGGCTTCGCGAACTCGGCTCATTATAATATTGAAATACAATTTGTGTTTCTATCGCATGCTTAGCGTAAATACTTCGCCCTACGCTCATCGTGTTCGTCGAATGTAGTACTAAAAATTGTTTTTCCGCTTTTTTGGTCTGATAAATAATACAAATTTTTTGTTTTTTTATCTGCCAATACTGCTTTCACTGCCGCTACCCCTGGATTTGCTATCGGAGTTTCCGGAAGACCTGCGTGAACATAGGTGTTGTATGAAGAACTATTCTTAAAATCTTCTCTACTTAAACTCTTATCGATGCACACGATGCTCGCGCCCCCACAGCGCACATAGAGTACCGTCGCATCGATCTGCAACCCCATACCAAGCGCAAGGCGATGTGCGATAATCCCCGCCACTTCTTCGCGATCCTCGACCGCAAAAGATGGGATTTCCTCTTCAACGAGTGACGCAACGACCAGGTCGTCGTACCACTGTTTTCTGTCTTTTATTAATGGAAATAATTTTTTTGCAAAATTACCAAGCATAACTTTCGCAACCGTCTTTGGTGCGGTTTGAAACGCAAACTGATAGGTATCGGGAAATAAAAAACCTTCGAGATTTTTCTTACCTTTAAGAAATGGGTAGTCGTCTTCGAGGTCCGCGGTCTTTAGGGCAAGTACCAACCCTGGCTCGATAATCCCCGCTCTCCCCAATAAGGCATCCACATCTTTTACTGTTGCGCCCTCGGGTATTGTTATGGTAATACTTTTTGGCCCCTCAACGAACTTTTCGATAATTCCTACCGTACTTTCTTCTGAATGTATTTCGTAATAACCGGGCTTCATGGCCTGTGCCGCGCCCGAAAGTACGCTATACCATTTAAACGCTACCTCCGAACGGATGAGTTGCTCTTCGTATAGCCTCTCTGCAATCTCACTTAACCCCGACCCTCGATTGATATACAGTAATAATTTTTGCGATGGTCCGGAAACTGGCTGTAACAAATATACAAACGTCGTCATCGCAATAACCCCACCTATTAACACGGAACGATATATTATAGAACGTATACTCATAGTTTATAAGTAGACTTATAGACCTCGGCGAAGTTACGCTAAAATCCTCCACGTGTCGCGATGTTTTGTAGAATACCGATAAGCAAAAAACTTACTACGATATTCGACCCACCATAGCTGATAAACGGTAATGGTATGCCAACTACTGGCAACACACCAACTGCCGAACCTACGTTCAATGCGAAATGTAATAATAAAAAAATAACTACACCCAAGCAATAGAGCCTAGCAGTATTATCTTGTGCGGCAAGTCCTATCTGTAATATATGCATAATAAGCCACGCGAAGATACCCAACACAATAATTCCGCCGAACAACCCCCACTCTTCAATAAGCGCTGCAAATGCAAAATCGTTTTGCGCTTCTGGCAAAAATCCCAATTGCACTTGCGTACCTTGCCGAAACCCCTTTCCCCAAAACCCACCCGAACCAATCGCAATCTTTGACTGAATAACATTATAATTTATTCCGAGTGGGTCGCGTTCGGGATAAAATAACCCCACAATGCGTTCACGTTGATACTCTTTTAAAAAATTATTCCATCCCCAAAACCCTACAACGCTGAGCAATAAAAGACCTACGATAACATGCTGTGGACGGATGCCCGAAACAAAAAGATACCCTACCGCGAGGCCCATAATCACTAGCCCAGAACCTAAGTCTGGCTGTAATAGTATGAGGAATAACGGTAACGCGGTGTATACGATAGGAACCAGGACATTACCAAGATGACCTATCCCAATATGCCGCTTAGCTAGAAAATAAGAAAGTATGGTGATAAGTGCGACCTTCGCATATTCTGCAGTTTGAAATTGCAACGGCCCAACCACTAGCCAACCGCGTGTACCACGAATTTTTGGGGCGGCTACTAATGTAATGATCAATAACGCTATCGCCACTATATATATGGATACCACCAACCCACGATGCCGTAATAATGGTCGTATGTCGATATACGACAGCAATACAACTATTGCCACGCCGAAACCAATGCTAATAAGTTGCGTTATCAACAATTGTGGTGCGGCGCTCGCGATAACCAGCAATCCAAAACAACACAGCAAGGCTGCGGGAATCATTAACCCCCTTTCTATTTTCGGAAAAGACCATGTCATATCTTGTAGCCCTTCACACTCTCAAATAATAACTGAGTAATAATATAGTATGCCTCAGCTCATGACTTTGAGGGAGCCACCTTGCGAAGGATATGTTTCCCAAACGGATATCGTACTCACGAAAACAGAATAGTTT
>CAYJQG010000022.1:0-14811 GCA_964372325.1 uncultured Candidatus Saccharibacteria bacterium | reverse complement strand
CCCGGAGTTATCACTTGGGGCAAAAATTTAACCGAGGCTAAAAAAATGGCGAAAGAGGCCCTCGAACTTTGCATCGAGTGTTTGGTTGATGAACAAATTAAAAAAGTTGGTAAGCATCTCTTTCGTCCTCGGTCGTCTTCCGGCGCAAAAATTGCTGAGCGAGTTTAGTAAAATATTATATGAGCATCGTCCCCATTATTAATTACCGCTCGGACAATGCTGGCGGTTTTGTCTCGAGCTGGTTTTCGGATACTTCGACAAGTGGGAAGCCATGTGCGATTGTTTAATCCACTAACGAAACGATCGACGACCGTACCGTTGCATGCCGATGATTTAAGCCGAGGTATTACTAATGGAATTTTGAAACAAGCAGGTTTATCAACCAAGAAGTTTTTAGAATTATTGCGTTAGGTTATTTATTACGAAACAATATCTTGATGCGCTTCATGACATTAAACAAAACGGGAGCAGGCATGATTGGTTTGCTTAGACGACAAATGCGTTTTGATTTACGCGAAGGATTCCTGCTGCTCACGACCAAGAAAGTACCTTTGAAATCGATGATTACCGAATTGATTGGGCTGATTCGTGGGATCGGATATTAAATAGACCCGTTGCGTAATAACCTTTCTGCTGCAATTTCAGAATTTTGGCTACGACTCGTCAAAAAAATGTTTATGGTGAGCATGGTCGAACCATCACAAGGCCCGCTTGCCGGTTTACCCGCCGTAGGAGGGCAGGCAGGTGCGCTTCTATATTGCTCGCTTTTTTGACTTCGTCTCGCCCCGCTGAGCGGGGCTCGTTCGAAATTCTTAAATTTCGCTACAAATCAAAAAATGTTCGAGCTGAGTGTATAATTACAGCACAAAACTAAAACAATCAAAAAATAAAAAAAATCGCGCTGCGGTGCGATGTTGTTCGAGTCCAAACCTTGCGACGTTTTATGACACAGCACGTTCCATGATCTCTTTCCGTATTGTTCGATCAATGTGGCTCTCTCCTTCAGCGATTCTTTGTGCCGCAACTTCTATAGGAACTTCAAACCTCTCCATATATTCTTGTTCGATGCCATAAAGCCCTCGTAGACACTCAACGTCTTTACAGGCCGCGCCCAACATGGCTTGAAGTTCAAGTTCTGCGCCCTGGTAGCCATCTTCGGTGTGCCCGAGAATTTTTGCCGTACGTTCATATCGGCGGATAACCCCAAGCATTTCGTTGAGACTCTTTATTTTTTCTACCAGAAAACTTAACGATTTCTCGAGTTCCAACACACGTTGTGTCTGTTCCTTTTCCCTCGTTTGTAGTGTCGTTATAATACCACAGAAACGGCTAACATCTTTTCCGCTCACCTTCTCCTGATCGACGAATTTCCGCCATTCTTGGAGGTCTTCCGAAAGTTCTTTGAGTCGATAACATGCCTTGTCGAGCAGTAGAGTAATGCATCCCTGCTTGGGCTGAATCTCGTTTTGAATGAAAGTGGCAAGATCTTGGGCGGAAGTATTGTGCTGAGCCCGGATCCCCACCTTTTGTAGTACCCATCTCTTACTTCGGCTGAGAACGTTATTTATCCAAGAACCGATACCCGTTCCGATTCTTGCCGCCGACCAAACGGTCATCGTCAGACAAAACGCAAAAGTAGGTATGAACCTGAAGAGCGGCCAAAAAAATGTATACCAACCAATAAACGTTGCCGAACGCTCTAACAAAAAGCGGCCGTCTTTTATGTAGCACTCCAATAGAGTGATGTCTTTTTTCTCCCAAACATTTACACGGTCTTCCCACTGGTCATTAGGGAAAATGTTAGAGCAGAAAAATGCACAACGAAAGAATTTGTCAAGCGCTGAAAGTTCTTTCGTTGGAGTGTCATCGAGTGCCATACTAAAAATTTTTCTTCCAAGGTAACTACCGATCGTAAGATACACGGATATTGCGCCAATGACATAGAAGAACGTCAACATCGTAAGCCTCCTTCTGTGTGGGGGGTGATGGTTGCGTGGCGTAGTCAAGGAACTAAGCCAATATAGCACAGTTTTATCTAGCAGTCAAGCCATAGTATTGACTTTTCAATAAAAATCTATTAATATATAGTATAGTTGTGATAGATCCCCAAGAAACCCCAGAAAAGCAGGAAGGGAGTATCAAATGAGTAACCGTATCGTGGTCGATTCTTTTGAAAATGCATGCAGACTTCTTAGGAATGAGTTTCGACTGCGTCTCAAGGAACGTTTCGGCGGGCATGGTACAAGTCTGGATTTCCATCAAGTAAGACATTCAGAACAAGTCGCCACTGATGCAAGGTTGCTGTTGTGGACACTTCGCGAATATTGCGATAAGAATCTTGCAAGCGAAGAAGATCTCTCGTTGGTTGAAGTTGAAGGCTTGGGACACGATTTGGTTCAGGAGGCATTTTTGGAGACAGGAAGATTACGCGTTCGTCACCGAGGATTTGAGCCAGGTGATATCACAGCGGCGCTTCGTGAACGTGGCGTTACTATTGGGAATGAACGCGCGAGTGCCTATGAGGTGTATGAGGAAATGAGAAGATATTGTTATTGTAGAGACGGACGTATGGTGTTTAATAGTGGTTGTTATGGACAAGACCGTGCAAGTATTGCGGCAAACATCGGCGCGACGTATCCCGATTTTAAATTTGCCAAGCTCCCCGACGGTACAGAGGCTCTCAAAGTTTTCCAGCCATACTTGTTGCCCGAGTCATCCATTCGCGCATGGGCGCTTGCGACGGCCGATCTTCGAGGAACTATCATCTTCCGAGAAGCAGAAGAGTTTTGTGATGATGGCGATGCAGAATTTCGTGAGTTGAATCATAGCTTAAGGCGTGAGTTGAAAACTGGTACATTGAGTCAAGAGCGTATGAGTCAAATCGCAACGGCGATTCTCGATTGGAGAAGAACGCAAATTGGCTTTGTGCGGTGGCAGAAGATTCTCTTCGCGGAAAGTTTGGAAAATAGGAACGACATCGGGGCTCATCCGCGAGCAAAAGAAATCAGGGAGACGGTGCAGCGAGTATGGGGTATAGATACAAAGTTTGAACGTTGTATCCTGAGCACGAAAGAAGCCTACGAAAGCCTTGAGTCACGTTATGGAAGTCTGAGCGACGCCGCGACGCGCGCTAAGCGCCTCGCCGAAATTTCTGAAGCCGATTTCAAGAAGTTAACTCAGGCGATCGGTTACGAGTAAACAAAAGTAAACAAATAGAGAACAATAATCCCCCCGACAAGCGTCGGGGGATTGCCCTATGGGCATAATAGGAAAACCCCGCGTTGGTGCGGGGAGTGCAAAATTTATAGCCGTGCATAAAGTTTGGCAACTTGTGCCTCGACGTCGGCAAGCGAATTGCTCGTGTCAATAGTGAAATTTGCGCGAGCAATTTTTTCTTCAATGGGCATTTGGTTTGCGAGTCTTTTCTCGATCTCGGCAACAGTCAATTTACGGTTTTCTTGCAAACGACGATATTGTTCTGCTTTATCGCAGTATACGACAATTATTCCACCATCGAATCTTCCTTCGTTCCCCTTTTCGTAAATGAGCGTTGCCTCGACAATGGCGAATACAATTCGATCGCGCGCCCTTTCGATTTCGTTACTGATATGTGCCCAGATTCGTGGGTGACCCCAATTTTCAAGCTTGCGCAACAGCGACACATCGCCAAATACCTTGCGGGCAAGCAATGGAAAGCTGAGTTTCTTAGATTCAAACACGTCTTCGCCGACAATAGCGACTAATGCATTGTAGTTCGCGGGGTCTTGAAGAATAATTTTATTTACCGCATCAGCGTCCAGTACAAGTACGTCGCTGTACTCCGCAAAAAACTTCGCAACCGTACTTTTGCCCATGCCCATGTTACCAGTAAGTCCGTAGGTTTTAACGCCCTTGATCATATAACGCCTCCAGAGTAATGGGATTAAGGAGCCGAATATATTAAAGCATATAAACTCAAGAAACACAACTCTTTACATTATTCATGATTAGTCATGAATAATGTAAAGAGTTGTGCGAAGAGTTTGGAAGAGGTTGTTGGTTGTGGCTGCAAAGGGGGGAGGCGTATTCGATGCGATATGGTGTAGAGAAAATTTGACTTATTATTTTAAAGGAGTATAATATAGATTGGTTGGTTTCCCTTGGCAGGAAGGCAGAAAGAAAGAAAGAAGGAGAAAGCGATGAATCTTGTAAACAGGGCTGAAGTTTCCGGAGGAGATGTGATTGCAAGTCTTCGAGAGTTCGATCGACTGCACCCCGCGGCATTTCGTCAATTCGTGGGTTATTGTAAGGATGGGAGCGGTGTTTTTCTCCCCCTCGAAGCGATTGAAGCGGCTAAGCAGTTCGAGCTTATGCAGTCGAGTGGTTTTGGGGCTATTGTGCCCGATGAAATTCGAAAAATTGTGAACGCGTCAGTTAGCTCTACCTACGAGCTGCAGTAAGCGAAAAAGTAGCGTCACTCAAAGATATTCTGCCCAACACGTCCACGAGCAATCGTGGACTTTTTCATTTTCGCCCGCTCCATTTAATATTTGGAAGTCCGACTTCCAAATATTAAGGGTTGTTGAGAAATCAATAAAAAATTGACGCGGGGGTGGAGATAATGGTATTACATAGGGAGTTCTTGTGCAGAGGGCGGCGATGAAGCAACGGTATTCTGACACGACTCCATTTATTGCGCTACTTACCCGAGAACCAGCGCCAGAAATTTTTATTGGAACGGCTTGGCATTATCTTACAATGCGTGACGATGGTCGGCCAGAGCCCGATGGAATAGAAGCATTCGGCCGCAAGGCGGTATTGCGCTCCAGCGGGTTGTGGGGCTGGGAAGAGCGGGCACTCGCGATCGATGCACTCGCACGTGTGCAATTAATCTATCCGATACAGGTTGTTATCGTGCGTGGCGATGACTTGTCACTATATCAACAAATGGCTTATGTGCTCCAAGAAATATATCCTCGCCCCGCACGCCATCGGGAGCTCACTGAGCAGATCCAAAAAAATTTCATTATCGGCAGCGGAGATGCAACGAAGAAAGTAATGGCTACGACCAAGGAACAAGACATAGTGGCAAAAGCGTTGCAGGTGAAAGAGCCAATAGTCGCAGAAAAAGTCGAGGTCGACATTGTTGTCGAAGCTCCCACGTCGGCAGAGGCCGAGCCATGGATGCGGTCAGGAATTGACGACTGGTACGAGTCAGTGCAGCCAGCTGAAGAATTATAATAATCTTATAATAATCTAAGTATGCTACACAGTAATTCCGCAAACGCGGGATTTTTTAAACATTCTCACATTCTCTTGAGAATGTAGGAATGTTTTATTGGACAAGAATAAGGATGTAAGGTATGTTGATAAAAGTTTTTCATGCCTTGAGGTAATCATGAAACGCATAGTTTCTGTATCGATAGTATGTATAGTAATACTCACAGTCGGTTGCATGTTGTATGCAGGTGACGGTGGCGCGAAAGCTACGACAAAACGTGAAAAATTGTTGTTAGAGTACCACCAAACAGTTGCGACAATGCCTCGATATGCGAGCGACGCTCTGTGGTGCCTTGGGTATCTTGCTGACTATAGTGAAAAATTTACTACAGTCGAACGTCAGCAAATCGAAGGAACGGCGAAGCTATATTTTTTCTTTGTGCTAGAGACCGGAGAAATGCAGCGTTTATTCGCGAGTGGGAAAAGCGATGAGTCGACATTCGATAACATGCGAAAGCGTATCAAAAATATTAGCGAGTATGTTACGACGGTACGAAATTGTTTTACTGAATTTGGGAAAAAGTTGGGGGTCGAGCGGTTAGGTGAAGACGTTGTTGTACCCCCAAGCATCGCGCGTGTCGCAGGGTCGGCAGTTGACGAATATCGAAAACAGAATGCAAAATAAATGGTCTCGCTAACGCGAGATTTTTTGTTGACACTACACGAGTCATTATCGATGATGAAGCTATGACAATGATTAAAAAGTATTATCATAAATTATTATTTTTGAGTCTCGTTATAATTTAAGCAAAAAGTTTGGCTCATAATATTTCATGGCACCAAAGAAACCGAAAATTTTATTTTACGATATTTTAACTGGCGACTATGCATTGCGGGCAGTTATTGAGAGTAATATATACGGGGGTGGGACCTATTCCGAAACGATGCGCAAGGCGTTTGGGCTAGAAAGTGAGGCGTGGGTTACTGTTAATGCCTCCATGGATTCAAATCCCTCGCTCACAGGAATCGATGCAGTAGTAATTGGCGGCTCGACCGAAGACCCGGTAGAAGGCCATGAAAAACCGTGGATGTACGAAACATATAAATTCATCAGAATTCTTGTAGCAAAAAATGTTCCCCTGCTTGGTATTTGTGGTGGGTTGCAATTTACTGTTCGCGCACTCGGCGGAACCGTTATCTACAACCCGCAGGGTCGTGAATTCGGGAGCGTTGAAGTGCAACTCACATCTGAGGGTAAAAGCGATCCTCTGTTCGTGGGTCTTGAGCAAAATATTATTGTTCAAGAAAGTCATAAATGCATGGCTCAAGAATTAAATCCGGAATGGAGATTACTCGCCTCGAACGCAACGTGCGTGGTGCAAGCATTGGCAATTGGGTCCCATGTACGTCTCGTACAATTCCACCCCGAGATGGACAAAGAATCTCTAAAAAAACTGGCGCTGATGCGGAAAGACGGGTTATTCAAAGAAAGGTTCGCGAAAGACGAAGCCAGTTTTGAATTATTCCTTGAGTCGCTACAAGACAGTCATGCGACGAATAAAGCTATCATAAAAAATTTTATGAAGCATTTTATTACTCGCACTTAATCACAATATTAATAAAAAAGAATCGCCCCCGTTTGGGGGCGATGTGCTGCTGACGCACAGATGTTTGCCGAGTTATTCGAATTTCAGTTTCACGTCTTTGATTGAGGTAATAGTAATGTAGGTAACATAGTTACTCATGGGGCGCCTTTTGGGTCTCCCATCTTCATAGCGCGCGATGACGGTGTAACGTTTTGTCACGGTCGTTTCATACCATCCACTATCCAATTGATCTTTAATGTAATCATTCAGTCGATCTTGATACTCTCGAACATCCTGCGTAGACATCAACGCCGCACTTATAATTGCGGTTCTCTCGACGTAGGCAGCGACGTCACGAATTATCTGCTCATTACTTTCTAGTAAAGTCCGATGGAATGATGGGTTAATATCATATTCGACCAATGCACTCCAAGTTGCTGTTCCGCCATCATTAAAACGAATCAAGGTTCCTACCCGTACGTTTCCCGCAAATTGAATGCTATCGAAACGCTTCTGCAGCTCCTCTGCCCTGAGCCTTTGCGCTTGAATTTTGAAGTAATTTACGCAAGAAAATATGAAGGCCGCGCAGAGTAATAGAAAAAAATGTCAACATGCGGAGTTGACAGAATAAAGTAGTACAAGGTCTATTCTCGAGCTTGTAAATACGCCTTGGTAAAAATTCCTACTACTAATACAGCCATCATAAAGCCTACAATGCTTTGTGGTACTAAATAAAGAAAAGAATATAAATTAGGGATTCCGAAAATAAGTCCTATCCCTAATGCAGATATGAATAAGAGATATAAGCCAAATAATAGACTGACTATTGCAAATCCTGCCAAGAGAAGCATTAAGGAAAATATTTTCCAAAAGTTTCCTTTGGTGATTTCCCAACTTGTATTGATTGAAGCTATGATTCCTTTTTTGTCGATCATCATAGTAAAAGGTAAAAAACAAAAACGTATCCCCAGGAAAATAACTGGGATAGTAAGATATATATACCTCCAACCTATAGCGTATGATAGGGCAGTGTAGAAAAGATACAAGATTTAAAATGGGAGAAACTTTTTTAAACTCAATATGATCACAGATTCGCGCGGCCCGGTGGTTTCCATGAGCGCATCTGAGGTAAGGCGTATTGACATGAGATACAGCAGTACCATTATTAATCCACCTATGAGAGGAGCAGGCCTAAAGAAAATCCATGGTCCGATAGAAACTAAGTATTGTCCTAATCCATCGCTTCGATCACTCATGGCAGGAAGAAGGATATCTAAGAAAGAGAGCTGAAGAAAAAAATTCAATACGCCCGCAACTACAAGCGGAAGCATGGCAATAGGATGTTTGAACATTACCCCCACACCCTGCCTCATCACTTCTCCAATACGAATTCTCATACAAAGTAGTATAGCATACATGCGAGAGGCGGACAAAAAAATAGACCCGGTGAGCCATATAAAATAAGATCGATCGAGTCTGTTGCCCTACTATAAATAGAGCTCGTCACACCTTCTGGCAGTGCATTTTTCCAAATCCGTGGCTGTGCAAAACCAAATGGTGAACGCATTCCTAACCGTACTGCCCTCCAAATTGATATGACTGGGCTCCACCAGCATGAAACAAGGAAGATTGTAGCAAATATTAAGCACAGCCTTAGCCCCGGTGGACGTTGTCTCGATGCCAGTGAGCACCCCGAACACCCACACCATTTTTTCTTTCTCTTTAATTCAGAAAGTACCGTTGAAGTTCTTCGATGGCTCCTTGACCTCGATGGCATCGGCGAAATCGAAAAAGCAGGTGACGCCGACATCGCTTCGCACCAATTTTAAAATTTTTATCCCCCCATCCCAACCTTCAACCGTTGGGAATTTTTTTATCTACCCCTCCTTGTATAAAAACTCTCGGCTTCATTTATTCTTGCAATCAACATGCGAAGCAATAGCCACAAATAGCCGAGCGAAACGTAAAGCAATACACAAAAATTTGATGTGTGAGTTCCGAAGTCCCGCCATATAGCGGGACAAGGGCGAGTCCAAATTTTTGTGATTATTGCTTACGGTGAGCGAAAGCTCATTTGTCTATTGCAAAGCGGTTGATGAGAGAATAAATGAAGCCGGTCTTGCATTTTTATGCATCCCCCATTACCGTAAAACCTAGCTCCCCAAAAAAGGATCGAGCTATGATGCGCATCCCGAACCTTAGCATGTTGCAATTGATTAAGCCGCTTGCAATCGCCATCCCCCTCTCCCTTGTAATCGGTTTTCTTGTTGCTGCGGCATATCTCCGCTCTGCATCTGCCGCAAACCATTCTGGTTCGAGCGCAACGCAAATGCAGTCCTTCTACGCCCCCGCACTGTACCAGCAAGAAACTCGTGGCAAACTCGAACAGGAAATGAATAGCTGGCTTTCGCTCCACACCGACGTTTACATTCATCAATTGACTTGGGCGCGAGGCATCGACGACGCAACACGCTTTGCTCTTTACTATGGCCCCGCGGTGCAAACGACATCTTCGACGTCGTATAAAGTAAAATTTTTTTACACTCTGTATATTGCGCTTGCACAAAAGCGACAAGAATCTCAAAACGAAATAAATGCGTGGCTTGCCGAACATTCCGATATCGACGTTACTGCAATTTATGAAGTGCAACACGTTTCAAACCAGTCACTCACTATTATTCTTTATCGATAACCCCTATCCAATCCTAGCGATTGGATTTTTTCTTTTTTCCATTCCGCAACTCTTTACATTATATATGATTAGTCATATATAATGTAAACAATTTTATCACACATAAAATATAAATTTATTCATAGAATATAAATTTATTTTGACAAAATCGCAGCACAGTAATAACCTAAGACTGAGATCTTTGAAAGCGTCGTACATGTCGAAGGAAGATGAAAAGGCGCGCCTAAAAAAACTGCTTACTGCTGCATACGGCAAAGAAAATAAGGAGTTTATAAAGTTTTTTAATGCACTATGCGATATGTTTGTTGAGCTATGCACTGCCGGAGGTGAAACTCCAGAAGTTCGCGACAGGATTGACGACAGTGTGCGCGAAGCGCTTATTGCTCTGGAGCCGCAAAAACTTTTCCATCACCTGGCCCCAGCGCGTGTTGAAAGAGCACTCACTCACCTTGAATCGATCCCACCGTTAATGCGCTGCGCGAAACACCTCGATGGCAAGTCCTGTCGTAAACAAAAATTTGTAAAAGAGATTCTCCATGCCACACTCACCTACCTCAAAACACTCGCAGCTGAAGAAAGTTTGAAAAGTTTTGCGCAAAAACGATTAAAACCACGAAAACCTGAAATCGAGGATGGCGATTTCACCTCCCCCGATTCTTCATAATCAACTTAAGTGATTCCCCGAGGTACCGTCGGGGAATTTTTTTATACCATATTTTTTATAATTGCCGAACCTTTCGGTTTTCTCTAAGCCTTATTGCCGAATGAATTTTTTTAAAAAAATTCTGCTTTATGTTCGGCAATCTATAAATTATTAGCAATGTTTCACACTTATCTGTTCATAAAGTCAAATTTTACAAGCCGATCGTCACGTCATATATAGGTTTTTTGAGTATTTTGAAGTGTTAAACAAAGCGTGAAACATTGGCAAATACTCAAAAAGCCGATCGTCACGTCATATATAGGTTTTTTCAACTTTTGCCATTTTGAATGTTTCACGTGAAACATTTTGTAACAGAATTCGTATGTCATTGTTTCACGTTACACATCGAATTTCACTATCCAATGTTTCACGTGAAACATTGGATAGTGACCATTCGGCAGCCATGTACTATGTTCGGCAACTGTTTTCCTTAATATATATAGTCGTTGCCGAACTTAATCTTTAATGTTTCACGTGAAACATTGCACTTCGCTGTTCAAGCGCATTGTTTCACGTTAAACATCGATGTGTAACGTGAAACAATGAAAATTATTTTAGTGGATCCTCCGGTCAAGCCGGAGGATGACAATATGTCGATGTTTCACGTGAAACATTGTATTGTAAATTGCGATGTGTTTAGATTTTTAGATATCCAATGTTTCACGTGAAACATTGTACGTTATTGTAATGGATCCTCCGGTCAAGCCGGAGGATGACAAAATGTCGATGTTTCACGTGAAACATCGACATACAATCGGAGTAGGGAAGTCTCAAATTATGAAACATACAACCGTCGGACAAATAGGGGAGGAGATTGCGGCGAAATTTTTGGTTGACAAAAATTATAAAATTATTTCTTGTAACTACCGTATGATATTTGGTGAGGTTGACATTATAGCAAAATGTGTTGATTCGACTCTTGCGTTTGTCGAAGTAAAGACACTTACTGGGCACGACGAAATATTCCGACCCGAAGATAATATGACTACTCTGAAGATCAAAAAATTTCGGCGCATCGCACAATTTTATGCCGCAAAAAATCCCCAACTTATCCGTGACGATAGGGGATGGAGACTCGATGTTGTCACAGTCCAACTCGTTGATCAAAAAATTTTTGATGATACTACACAATATAAAAAATATTGTGTGATTAGACACTATGAGAATATATGACGAGAAACTAGGCACTAGTCACTAGGGATTTTCGTTCCATAGTTTCTAGTTTCTAGTTTACCTGCTACGCTTAAATTAGATCCTTGTTTACGGAGTGCGTCGATGCGCAAGTTTCATAAACGCGGGCGCGTTACTTCGAGCGGCAAAAAAAAGGTCGACAAGCTGTTCCGTCTGATCATTGAAGCCTTGAATACAAAAGTCTGGAATATTTATAAAGTACGCAAGATTCGTGATTTGGCTCGTGGGCACTATCAAACACTCGCCGGGATGATGCGCATGGAAGGTGGGGATCAAAATGAAATTTATCTAAGCACCGAGCAGGGGATACACGAGGACAAAGACGATTTTGCAACTACGCTAGTGCATGAAGTGTTGCACGTCATTTATCCAAGGGCGCCGGAAATTTTTGTTGCAAAACTTGCACCGATATTATGGTACGGCTTCAGCACTGAACAGCAACGCATCATCAAGTGGTATATCCCCAAACGTTATTCTGAAATGTCCTATCACGATTAAACTCTTCTATCCCAATAAAGCTCAAGATAACAGCCATTGCATTTATAAAAAATCCGACCAGCGTCGGATTATTTTTACGTAGCGAGTATTTTTTCTATCAACACGCGGTACTCATCTTTCATCGGAAGAATTTCGTTAATAATAAGACGACGCCGAATGGCCATTACCTCTTTACCACTTTGCGGGTTCATTGCTTTCTTTTCAAAATTTTCGAAATAGCATCCGGTACCACGACGTTGCCAAAGCGGCAGATTATTAAAATTAATTCCCTCTGCGAAGAGCAGTTCGTGCTTGAACGCGCTCCCTTTGCCTTCGAGCTCGCGTGTTGCTCGACTCACACTCCACCCTTTTTTCCGCAACATCCAATACGCGCAGCCATTTAACGCGCATCTTGCGGCATCTTCCTGTCGCCAAAGAAAATAGTCCGTCACGTTTTCTTTCTTTGGGAGAACGATGATTCGACTATCAAACGCAGCTCGCAGTCCACTAGATATCGAAAATGCTACGGCAGCACTTGATGCCGACAAGGCGATAAGTTTTTCGACGCGTCGACTAAACAGCTCACTAGCAGATGATAAGAGGATTGAAATCTCATCGCTTTCGGTGTATGCGTATATTCCACCAAGTTTCTCAAGCGCTGCTTGCGCCGCGCCACACATATACCCATGGAATCACTGGTCAAACGGTTTTTCGAAATTATGCCTCGTGAGTTTCGAAAAAGATACTCCATCCATGCGCAGTACAATCCACACGCCAGGGAGCACGCATTCGTCTTTATATACTTCAAATCGTTTCATTCGTATATCCATTTCAGCGTGTTTCACGGCCCTACTCCTTACTGTTGGTATTTCAAACGCCAGTAGAAATATAGCATTTTATATACAAGAAGTCAACTTTTTGTATAGGTAACCCCTCACGCTGTCCAATAATAGCTTAGTAATTATAGTATGCCTCGGCTCATGACTTTGAGGGAGACTGGGTTCCGAAATAGTTCGACAAGTAGACCGGGAACCCACTTCCAATATAGCTCCGCCCGTGATATCGACCAATTGTTTGCAATGCAAGAAGCGACGACGAAAGTGTATCCGCTGGATACTCTAAGGACCTGCCTGCCGGCAGGCAGGGGAGCGACGAAGCAGTGCAAACAATTGGTCATATCCCGGAGGGTTGCAGTAATTTGTTCGTCTCGCTGCGTTGCAGCTCAGTCATGGTAGCTACCGCTACAACTCCTTCGCTGCGCCTTGCGATACGAACAAATTACTTGCAACGCGGGCTGGAGATATATTGGACGTGGGTTCCGAAGCCAAGCCTACCTACCGGTAGGTAGGTGCAATAACGAATGTTTCCCGAACGGATATCATTTCGAGAAACATGCCCTTTAGACCCGCCTGTCATTAATATATTATGATAGGGCGGGTCTGAGGTAGAAGAAAGTTTTGTCGAAACAAAACTATTCTGTTTTCGTGAGTACGATATCCGTTCGGGAAACATATCCTTCGCAAGGTGGCCCGCCTGTCGGTTGACAGGACTCCCCTAAAGTCATGAGCCGAGGCATACATAGCATGAGGGGTTACAAAAAGAAAACTTGCCTAAAAAAAGTTATATTGTATAATAATGCACATGCAAAGAATAAAGCCTAAGGTTTTTGTAGCAACATACACGAATGAGGGGCTTAAGTTTCAAATGGTTTTAGGCCCTCTGAAATTTGAACCGAGTAAGAGGGGACGCCCGACAGCCACGATCTAAACCAAAACCGCCCGATTTGCCATTTATTTGCCCCGGTGGCGAGTTTTGTCCCAAGGATCGACGTTTGCCCCACCTTGTGCCCTGACCAAGCCGTTTGAACAAATTTGAACCCTTGGCACGATTTGCTTAAGTTAAGCAAATATGCCCGATCATTCCTCCGGAGGAAACTCCTCTTTGACCCTTTCCCGGAGATCGTGAGTGTTTCCATGACTAAGCAATCCTAGGTAAGAAGCCACCGACGACTCGGCTTGTTTTTGCCTTAAATTTCTGAACATTCTCCTTTTGGTCGACGTTCGCGGCACCCGATGATGCGGAAAATGCACCCAGCCGAGGAAATCGACGCCGGATGCCCATGTTTTTATAAACACCTTGTCAGGATGCAGGGATAGCTTCAGTCGCGTCTCAAGGAATGTCGAAATTTTCGGGAGAAGATTTTCCAAGTATTCCTTACTCTCATGCAGAATGACGAAATCGTCCGCATATCTGACGCAATGAGCGACTTTCATCTCGCGTTTCAGAAAGTGATCGAATTCGTTCATGTAGATGTTCACCAAGAGCTGACTGGTAAGATTACCCAATGGCAAGCCGATGTCCGGTCTGTCTTTGGTGTGAAAACTCCGGACTACTTTGCTTAAGAGCAAGATCGTATTTCCGCTTTTGATATGTTTCTTCAAAATATTGCCAAGAATTTCGTGGTTGATATTCGCGAAAAATTTTCTGATATCGCATTTCAAGACCCAGACTGTCCGCGTATGATTACGCGAAACCTTTCGAGCGTCGTCACGGAAGCGGTTTATCGCACGGTGCGTGCCTTTGACGCGCCGACAAGAGTACGAATCAAAAATAAACTTGGGATCGAAGTACGGATATAAAATTCGGTAAATGGCGTGATGCAAAAGCCGGTCGCGGACGGTCGCTTTGTGAATATCGCGCGGTTTCGGATCGTTGATCCGAAATGCCTTATAAGGTCCGTGCTGGTAGGTCTTGTCAAAAAGCTCGCGGTGCAAGGCGAGGATATTATCGGTCAGATGAAGAGAAAATCGTTCAATATCTTTACGACCGCGCTTATTTCGTAGAAATTCGCGCCACGCGGCGAGTAAGTTTTCTATGGAAATGATATTATGGTAGATATGACTCGCCATGTGGGTGGGGGGGGGGGGGGGGGGGGGGGGGGGGGGGGGGGGGGGGGGGGGGGG
>CAYJQG010000021.1:0-15614 GCA_964372325.1 uncultured Candidatus Saccharibacteria bacterium | reverse complement strand
AGTGCGCTCATAATAATTTTGGTGATAATTCTCTCATTTCTTCGTTAACCATTGCATAATAATACCTCCAAATGTTATATGTGCGCAATAAAACTTGACAAAATTATGATGATATATTAATATACTAACCTAAGTTCTTTGTAAACTTAAAAAGAAAGGTGCGCTGAATGGAAAAGGCAAAGAAAACAAGGCGTGGATATCTCGCGCACACCATTGGACTCGCACTGAAACAACGGACATCGATGATATGCTTAGCGGCATTAATTGTGACTGGCGTCGCGGCAAGATTAACGGAGCCATACCTCTATAAAGTAGTGGTCGATACGTTGACCACTGGCTTGGTAGCGGGCAATTTTGTAGCAGCGCAAATGCAAACACTGATAAGCGTTGTAATAGTATGGTTCGTTCTCGCGGTGATCATGAACATGGCAAGTGCGCAAGCATTATTCCTCATATGGCGAATCGGGACCACGAGCGCCCAAGAAACAAACTTAGCGGGGTATAGGCGATTGTTACGACTTGATTATGAAAAACATATCGCTGAACATTCGAGTCGTTACATAAAAATTGTAAACGACGCCGATACCAGCACCTGGGAAATGACCAATTGGTGGCTTGGACGTTTTGCGCCAGGAATCCTTGGGTTTATTGGTATGCTCGTGATCGCGTTGTCGGTAAGCTTCAAAATGACACTCATCGCAGTTTCAGTAATACCGCCAACAATTTGGTTTATCGTTCGACATGCAAAAAAATATAGAGAGGCGCAGCGGATGGTAAATAAAATGTGGGAAGAAAAACACGAACATCTCTCGGACCAAGTAAGCAATATCGTAACCTACAAACTAAACCCACACGAACATATATTCGTCGAACGACATCAGGTATACAGCAACCGTGCAAGCGGAGCACAAATCGAGCTAAACAAAAAATGGTGCGTGGCTGAGATGTTAAACCCCGATGCGTTCGCGCGATTTTTGGTGTTAGGAACTGGAATCTTTTTCGTCGAAAGCGGTTCGATTACCCTAGGGACACTGTTTATGTTTATGGGATTTTTGAATGAAATACTTGGGCCACTACACATGATGAACGACATTTTGCCACAATACTCGCGAAAAGTACTGCACATCGAACGATTGCTTGAACTCTTGTCGCAAGAAGACAAAATAAAAAATCCCGCTCTACCAGCAAAAATTTTGGGCATCAACGGTGAAGTGATATTCGATCACGTTTCATTCTCATATCCAAAAGAAAAAAGTGGTTTTGGGATCACCGATATCTCATTTGTTATCAAGCCAGGAAAAACCGTTGCACTTGTCGGGCATTCCGGATCGGGGAAAACGACAATCATGATGCTGCTCACACGCCTCATCGACCCGATGGCGGGGAAAATCACAATAGACGGCATTGATCTCCGCGACTTCAATCTCGAGGAAGTCAAAAAATATATTGGAACGGTGCTTCAAGAAAATGCGATGTATAACGAAAGCGTAGAAAATAACATCGCCTACGGTGACCCAAACGCCACCAGTGAACGTATAGTCCAAGCAGCACTACAAGCCCATGCCGACGATTTTATTAAAAAATTGTCTAAAAGCTACGATGCGCCGATTGGCGAACGTGGAGCTCGTCTCTCTGGTGGAGAAAAACAGCGCATCGCCATCGCACGAGCAATCTTGAAAGATCCGGCAATTGTAGTACTCGATGAACCCACAAGCGCACTCGATAGCATTACTGAAAAGAAAGTCCAGCAGGGGATTAACGAACTCGTAAAGGGGAAAACTACGCTCATCATCGCTCACCGCCTTTCAACAGTAAGAAATGCGGATACCATTATCGTAATGGATGAGGGGGGAAATCTTGGGAAGTGGCCCACACGAAGAATTAATACAAACATGCCCAACCTACAAAACGATGGTCGACTTACAAGTCGAAGGCTTCCTCGCCGATCGACCACAACCGCCAAACCCATTGGAATCTACGCACACTGTATAGACTTAAACAAAAATAACGCGACATCTCGCGTTATTTTTTTATTTTCGAAGCCTGCATTTAATTATCTTAACAACGCTGTCTGAGGTAACTCTATCTCCATAATAACCTCTATAAGCTTCGTACATTTTCTCTCCGCTCTCGAACTTCTCGTGTCCCTGAAAATCTAAATCTTGTAAATCACCAAGCCTCTTTTCTCTTGTAGGAATAATCTGAGCTTTATAAAATTCATTTCCCATATCTTTATTAACGAGTATCAACTCATCGCCAGCTTTCAAATCTTTGTCATCAAAAAGACGCCACGTTGAATCTTTAATCCCCGAAAGCACTAGCGCGGCACCAGATGATCTTTAAATTTTAAAATTTCCATGATTTTACCCTCTTGGCTGCGGGGGAAGGAATCGAACCCTCATACCAAGGTTCAAAGCCTTGTGTCCTACCATTAGACGACCCCGCAATATAGCTATATTATACATTGAGTTATGGCATTAATCCAGCCCGCAATTTTTCGATTTAAAGACGAACTCCGTAGCACACGAATTCTTAATAATCCATAATATTTTTCTCCAACGTTGTGTCGCTTAGTATTAAATTTATTTCTTTTAAAATAAACGCGAGAAAAACAATCTTTGTGAAGCCCTGTCGCTAACGACCAAAAAATAACAGCCTCAGGAACACGACGGGCAGCATGTTCATGAATATAAAGCTCGGGACATATATCATTGATCGAAACACGGCATATTTCTAAAAGCCACTTTACAAAAATACGAACCATTCGTGGATCAGAATTAGTAAAAATAACCGCCGAACCTGGAGCAAAATCTTTTTCCTTAGAACCTTCGCCCCAGTACAAAGTGACACCAAGAAGGAAAAACTCGCGGACAGAAATCGCAACAATATCTTTCGCGGCATCTTCGTGAATTCTTTTTATGGTCTCAAGTCTAATCGCTTTTTTTCGCGCCCCGCCACGAAAAGCGGCGGCAATCCTTTTCTCGGTCAATCGCTGCTTCTGCTTCTTCGAAAGACCAACTGATTGTAACCATAGCGCAAGAGTAGATTTCGCAACTGGGATTTGCTTTAAAATTTCTGAGTATGAAAACCCAGATCGCCGAAGCGTAAGAGCTTTTTCTTTCAATTTCACATTAAGCATATTGAACAACGATCTATGTATTTATAATAACATAATCGTTGTTCGAAAACTAACAATCAATGCGCTTCGCTAAGATTCTCAATCACTGCAACCTCAAGGGGAGCAATTGCTATTGGACTATACCGCATTTCGCTATACGCTCGAATTAACGATTTCAATAACCCGATCACAAACGTAGGCTCCGCAATAACCGAATGCTTCTTTAGCGCATCAAGTTCTTCATTAGTCAACTCGCGCACAAACACATCTGCAAGTTTCGCATCGAACTTCAATGCCAATACCCGACGAAGATAACTGATGAGATCCTTGGTAAGATCAGACAAATTACGTCCAGATTCATAACACGACGCAAGATACTCCAAACTTTTCGGTAAATCGCGCACAATCAAATGCCCGGCCAATGCAACAATAGCACGATAACCGACTTTCCCCACAATACGTTCAACAGTTAAAACATCAACGTGGTCTCCCAGAGCAGCAAGCTGGTCTAAGAGCGACTCAGCATCTCTTAAACTTCCCTCCGCAAGCGCAGCAATAAGCTCGAGCGCATCCGCATCAATATGTAACGCCTCAGTAACTACAATCTGTTGAAGTTTTTGTAAAATAACTACAAGCGGAAGTTTATGAAAATGAAATCGCTGTGCACGAGAAGTGATTGTCGCGGGAACTTTATCGTATTCGGTAGTAGCAAGTACAAAAATTACATGGGCTGGTGGCTCTTCAATGGTTTTGAGTAATGCATTAAATGCTTCTCTGGTAAGCATGTGCATCTCGTCGATAATAAAAACCTTATAAGCATACGAAGTGGGGGAGAGCCGAACCGCATCGTTTAACGCACGAATCTCTTCAATGCCTCGATTCGAAGCCGCATCGATTTCCACAACATCTAGTGCAAGCCCTTGATCAATTTCCTTACACATCCGACACTGATTACAGGGCTCACCTTCGCCGTGAAACTTCGAATCAGTAGTACGAGTAAGACAATTAGCCACTTTAGCGATAAGACGCGCGGTCGTAGTCTTCCCCGTACCACGTGAACCATAAAATAAATAGGCATGCGCTAACTTGTCCTGTCGAGCGGCACTACGAAGCGTGTCAGAAATAACCTCTTGCCCCAACATGGACTGAAATGTACGGGGACGATATTTTCGATAAAAAGCGAGTGACATATGAAAATAGTATAACAGACCCACTGCATAATAATGCTTCTACTTCAATACGAAAATGTACGAAATCAATACCGAACAATTTAATGGCCCACTCGATAAACTTCTTACGCTTATCGAAGAACACAAATTAGCCATCGAAAGTATTAATCTCGCGACAGTTACCGAGGACTTTATTGCGTATGTTAAAAAAATTGAGAGGCACGTTGACCATAAAACAATCGCCGATTTCATACAAATCGCGGCGCAATTATTATTAATAAAATCTAAATCATTATTACCCAATCTCGAATTAACTAAAGAAGAACATCGGGGCATACAAGAACTCGAAGAACGACTCAAGCGTTATGCCAAACTTAAAAATGCCCAAAAAATATTCGCGAAGATATTTCAAAAAAATCCAATAGAATATAGTAGGCTACTGCTTCGAAACGTTACTGGCTACTACAGTCCGCCAACAAACTGCACTATTGCTGTAATAAAAGAATGCATGAAACGCATCAGGGCGATAGCAAAAAAAGAAATTCAAACAACGCACACCATAGAACACGACGTCATATCAGTGCATAAAAAGATTGAAGAATTAAACAATATACTCAGAAAAAATATAGACGCGAGTTTTAGCACGCTACGTTCTGGAAAAACAAAAAGCGAGATTGTTGCATTGTTTCTCGCGATCCTCGAATTAGCAAAAATTGGAACACACCACATCGAGCAGTCAAAAACGTTCAATGATATACTAATAAAAAATAACCCGTAACATATGAAGAGTCAAAAAAATATATCGACAATCGCCAGCGCAATAGAGGCATTATTATTTATCTATGGCGAACCACTCGCAATAAAAAAAATTATGGTACTTCTTGCCATAAAAGAAGATGTTACACGCGAAGCAATCGCCGTATTAAAAGAAAAATTAGCGCATGTCGTAAACGGGCTAACTCTCATCGAACACAATAACGCACTGCAACTCGTGACAAAACCGATATGGACTGACGTTGTAAAACAGTTGGTGAAGCGTGAATTGCACGAAGAGCTCACTCCCGCAGCACTCGAAACACTAACCATTATTGCCTATGGTGGCCCAATAACAAAAGAACGCATCGAAGAAATACGCGGAGTAAATTCTGCAATTTCACTGCGCAATCTTATGCTACGAGGATTAATTGAGTACACATCACACGCAACAACCCCACAGTACACAATGAGCAACGATTGTCTGGCACACCTTGGTATAAACAATCAACAAGCATTACCGGCATATGAAGAATATCACCAATTGACTCTCCGCACGGGAGACGTACAATAAACTTTGCCCTTAATAACATCCCGATATATTTTCCATGAAAAAAATTATACTTACAGTGGTACTTGTTACAGCATTGTGGATTGGAGTAAAAGAGCGTGACATACAAGATACACAAAGCAAAACAACAAACCTCGCCATCACACTAAGTAGCGTGGACGAAACAATACGACCTCTACCAACACTCAAAACACTTGTAAGAGAAATAAACGTTTCGAATGCTGCAGCGGAGGGAGAAACATCGTACAGCAATGTTACAATAAATGCCGAATCCGCACTGATAAAAAACCTTGATACGGGCATCACACTCTTCGAACAAAACCCGAAACGTCACTGGCCGCTCGCCTCGCTCACAAAGCTATTAACTGCGGCTGTTGCGGAAGAATCTGTTGGACTTAAAAAAACAATAACCCTGACCGAAGAAGATATTGCGACCGAAGGTGATTCGGGTGAATTTTTGGTAGGAGAATCGTACACGGTCAGTGATCTCATAAAAGCAATGCTACTCGTCTCATCAAACGATGCGGCCTCCGCCATAGGAACATTTTATGGGAAAGAACGACTAAGAAACGCGCTGCAAGAAAAAATACACGCGCTCGCACTCAAAAATACACTTGTCGTCGAAGAAACTGGACTCTCGCCATTAAACCAAAGCACGGCAGATGAAATTACAAAAATTGCCGAAGACATGGTAAACAATCATCGTGAGCTAATGGCGATGAGCGGTCTAAGCACCGCAAATATTACGGAGCAGAACACTGGAATAAAGAAAATATTAAACAATATCCATCCATTCGCCGGAACAAAAAACTTTATTGGTGGTAAAACTGGGTTTATCACCGAAGCAAAAGGCAACTTAGTAACAGTAGTAACAATGCGCGGAAATCAAATACTGCTCATAATACTTGGCGCAGAGGATAGGGAGCTAGAAACAAAAAAAATGTACAACATCGCAGAAAATATGCTATCATCGTAGAATATTGAGCGCAGTAGAAATTCAAACATAATACAACCTTTCGTTATTATGCCTACCATCGAAGCAATTCGTATACTCACAATGGCGATGATCGCATTTTTAACCGCGCTCGCGATTACGCCAATCTACAAATACGCGGTAAAACGTTACGGCCTTGCGAAACAAATTCGAACGAAATCTAGTGCGCCGATTTTCACCGAACTACACGCAAAAAAAGCGGGGATCCCCACCATGGGCGGAACAATTATTTGGGTAACCATTCTCGTACTCTCGGCGTTTTCTTGGATGCTAGCATATATAAAACCAGAATTTGATTTCTTAAATCTCGTTGATCGCGCAGAAACATACTTACCACTTGCCGCACTAGTAATTGCCGCACTATTAGGGCTACTCGATGATGTACTTGGAATATTACGCATAGGCGACAAGGGTGGAGGACTTACTATACGATTCAAAATAATATTTTATACCGCCGTTGCGCTACTCGGAGCGCTATGGTTCTATTATCGCTTAGAGTGGTCAAGTTTATTCATTCCGTTTTGGGGATATGTATACATTGGCTGGTGGTATATTCCTATTTTCACATTCATCATCGTTGCAAGCGCATTTTCTGCAGACTTAACCGATGGGCTCGATGGTCTCGCTGGAGGGGTACTACTGTTCGCATTTATTGCGTTGACAGTGGTGGCATTCACGCTAGAACGATACGACCTCGCAACATTCGGGAGTGTTACCATTGGCGCACTCCTTGCATTTTTATGGCACAATATTTACCCCGCACAATTTTTTATGGGGGATACAGGGTCAATGGCGCTAGGCATCACCATGGGTGTAATCGTCATGCTCACGAATACAACGCTCTTCTTACCATTCTTCGCACCGGTACTAGTCGTAGAAGCATTATCGGTCATTATACAGGTCACAAGTAAAAAATTACGAGGAAAAAAAGTATTTCTTTCTGCGCCAATCCACCACCACTTCGAAGCCCTAGGGATTAACGAAACAACAATCACCATGCGATTATGGATCATCTCTGCAGTAGTAAGCGCTTTCGGCCTCGCACTATTCTTCTTAAGCAGACACCTAACTAATAGCTAATAGACTTATTCCCGAATAAGCTTTTGATCAATTTTTCTTGAATTTTAGGCGAGACGAAATTAAAAAATTGAAGCATATTCAGGGAATCTGTTGAGATTTTTTAATGAAGTCGTAGCCGAAATTCAAGAAAAAGAGACAAAATGTTATTCGGGAATAAGTCTAATATAAAAATCTCAAATTTCAAGCATCAAATTTGTCCGATTGGATATTATTTGAAATTTGGTTATTGAGATTTGGTGCTTATGCCAATTGTCAATAAGCTAATTCCCCAAAAGCTATAAGTTAAAAACTTGTCGTCTAGTGTATAATTGAGGATATGCTTCTCATTAAAAATGGGACGCTAATCGACGGTACAGGCGCCAAGGCAAGACGCACTGATATTTTGGTTAGCGGTAACCACATCTCCGCCATAGGTAATTTCCAAAAAAAGAAGGGTTGGGACTTCATCGACGCACTAGGCATGTATATCATGCCAGGTTTTATCGATGTTTCCGGAACGGCCGACCATGATCTCACACTACTCACAAATCCCGCACAAGAGGAAAAAGTGAGGCAGGGAATAACAACAATGATATACGGGAGCGAAGGAGCCTCATTAGCACCGTTGATATATGGTTCATTAGCGCACTTACGAAAATGGAGTGAGCTCGAAGGAGTAAATATCGGATGGAACTCAATGCGGGAATTATTCGCCCATCTCGAAAGAAAAAAAAATGGGACGAATATCGGTATATTAGTGGGCTACAACACCATTCGACGTGACATGTTAGGCGAAGAAATGCGCGACCCAACCGAAGGAGAGCTGCAAGTAATGGGTGGGTTAATCACGAAAAGCCTAAAGGATGGAGCGTTAGGTATATCGCTCGATCTCGCCTCCGCACACGGATCACAGATAGCAATAACAGAAATCGCAATGATACAAAAAATCGCCGAGACACAAAACGCAATGATTAGTACAACACTACGCGCAACAACAAACTGCGAAACGGCGATCAAAGAACTACGCCACATTGCCAAACGATCGAATAGCACAATAATACTCGTGAATGCGCTAGAGCATCGAACAACAAAAAATGACATTTTACAAAAACTCGAGGCAATGAGTGATGCAAAAAATATATATTATACAATTGACACCGAGGGTAAAACAATAATTCCTTTATATCGCCTGTTGCCACTTTGGCTAAGACGCGGAAACCTTGAACACATGTTGCGCACACTACACGTCCCAGAAGAATATACTATGGTGCGGGAACACCTGAATAATAATCAAGCTCTTCCTGATGCAGAAATTATATGGGCGAAAGAACACGATATACTAAAGGGTAAAACCATAAAAGAATTAAGTACTGTTTGGGAAATGCCCATAGCCGAAACCGCTATTCTCCTCATGCAACGTACAAAGTTACGTGCAACAATCACCCATAATATAATAGAAGGGCACGAACTCAAAGCGGCACTACTTGCACCGCAAAGCATACCAATTGGAAAACTCGGTGCCTGGGCAATAGGGCTGTGCAAAGAAAATAACGCCGAACGAGAAACAATGATAAAAAAAATAACCGCAACACCCGCAAGTATCATGAAGCTCCAAAAACGAGGGGTGGTTAGTGAGGGCAATATCGCCGACCTCATCCTTATCGAAAAAGAAGAAATAACAAAAACAATCTTAGATGGTAGCGTTGTCTATGAACAGGAAAACCCCAAGATAAAAACACAGGGCACAGTAATCAAAAACACATGAACAGCTACACACTACAACAAAAACATTACGACTATATGCTCATCAGCTGCATTGTGGCATTAGTTATTTTTGGGATCGTAGCGTTAAGCAGTGCATCGTTACACATGGGACAAATAAAATTTGGGGACAATTACTATTTTCTAAAACACCAAGCATTGTATGGAATTATCCCAGGAATACTTGGATTTTTTATAACAACGGCGGTATATTATGGTAAATATCAAAAAATCGCATTATCGTTAATACTCATAAATATTGGCCTATTGCTCTTAATATTTTCTCCGTTAGGTGTAAAATTTGGCGGTGCAAGTAGATGGCTTGCAATAGGGCCAATTACATTTCAACCAGGGGAACTATTGCATATCACTCTCGTCATCTACCTTGCCGCATGGCTAGCGGGAAGACACGAGCGACAAAAAAATGTCGCCATCGGGCTGTTGCCGTTACTGGTAATTTTAGGAGTAATCGGGGGTACGTTACTCGTACAGTCATCGACCAGTATGTTCGCAATGCTTCTCGCGACAACGATCGCAATGTACTTCGGTAGCGGAGCAAAGATTCGCTACCTTATAGGGATATTTGTCTTGGGGACAATAATACTGGGAACGGTAAGCGCCGTAACGCCATATCGTCTAACGCGCATCAAAACATTCTTAAACCCCGATACAAACACACAAAATGCAGGCTACCACGTGAATCAAGCAAAAATTGCGATTGGCTCAGGGGGACTATCGGGGGTAGGCTTAGGGCAATCGATAACAAAAATAAAATACCTACCAGAACCCATTGGCGATTCAATCTTCGCAATAATCGGAGAAGAATTAGGCTTTGTGGGCAGCACCTTACTGGTAACTATATTTATGTTATTTATTATACGCACCATGACACTTTCGACTCGTATACATAATGAATTCGGAAAATTACTCCTCATTGGGTTTGGCGCAAATATTGGGCTACGGGCATTCGTAAACATCGCCGCAATCTCGGGACTCATACCATTAACAGGAACACCACTACCATTTATTAGTTATGGCGGCACAGCACTTGCGAGTTTACTTACGGTTAGTGGTATAATGGTGAATATTTCAACACATGCAACACAAAAATAGAATAGCGTTGACTGGCGGTGGTAGTGGGGGTCATATGTACCCGTTATTAACGATCGCAAAACAATTGCAAACCCTTGCCATAGAGCAGGGTACCATAATAGATATCCGTTATTTTGGAGACGCAATGGAATATGGGTTACTACTTGAAAATGCAAAAATAAGAATCGTGCATATCGCCGTAAGTAAGCTGCGTCGTTATTTTTCATGGCGCGTACCGATCGATGGAATACAATTTATTATTGGCATACTACAAGGATTGTGGAAAATTTTTTGGTTCATGCCTGACGTCGTATATTCAAAAGGAGGTCCGGGGGCACTGGCGGTACTTATTGCCTGTCGATTCTACCGAATACCAATTATCATCCACGACTCAGATGCAATCCCTGGCCTCACTAGTCGAATCACGGGTAAATTCGCGCGCATTATCCAGGTCGGATTTCTATCGGCAAAAAAATATTTTGAACACGATGAGCGCGTGCATGTCACGGGGAATCCTGTGCGTGTTGATATTGTGCAAGGGACGTCAAACATAACCCCAAGCCTCATGAGCGGCGCAAAAGAACGGCTCGGATTTATGAGTAACGAACCGTTACTATTCATACAAGGCGGGTCCTTGGGTGCGCTCGCAATAAATAATTTCGTATTAGGAAATCTTCCACTATTACTAAAACGGTATCAAGTGCTGCACCAAGTGGGCGTGAATAATATTGAAGCTTACACCAAAAAATATGAAGCACTAAAAAATACCATGCCAGAAAGTCAAAGGGCACGCTATCGCGCTGTTGCATTTTTACAAAACGATTTACTCGATGCACTCATAGCGGCAGATCTCATTATCTCACGAGCTGGCGCAGGGTCAATTGCCGAAATAGCCACAGCGGGTAAACCCTCGATACTCATTCCCTTGCCCGAATCAGCCTCTGACCACCAAAAAGAAAATGCCTACCAATACAAAGATGTGGGTGCATGTACAATTATCGACCAAGAAAATCTCATCGGTGCTCTCGTAGTACAACAAATCGATAGCATATTAAACGACGAGGTTGGTTTGCAAAATATGAAAAAAAGTGCTAAACAGTTCTCGAGCCCCCAAGCAGCAGAAATAATCGTTAAAGACATACTAGACTTGCTCCCGAATAAGCTTTTGACCAATTTTTCTTGAATTTTAGGCGAGACGAAGTTAAAAATTTGAAACATATACAAGCGTATCTGTTGAAAATTTTTAACAATGTCGGAGCCAAAATTCAAGAAAAAGAGGCGAAATGTTATCCGGGGGCAAGTCTACTAAGTCTTATATAAATGTTATGCAGCCATCCAACGAAAAAAATCCTATTCGCGTGCGTATTGCCCCTTCACCAACGGGGCATATGCACGTTGGCACAGCACGAACCGCACTATTTAATTGGTTATTCGCAAAAAAATACGGCGGGAAATTCATTCTTCGCATAGAAGACACCGACATGGTAAGGTCAAAAAAAGAATACGAAAATGAAATTATCGTTGGACTAGAATGGTTAGGTCTCACCTTTGACGAAGGCCCAAATACGAATGGGCAATACGGCCCATATCGACAAAGCGAGCGTACGGAGATATACGAACAGTACATCGAAAAATTATTAAACGAAAAACTGGCATATTATTGCGACTGCAGTGAAGAAATATTGGAGAAAGAGCGAGATAGTATGCGAAAATCTGGTGAGGCGCCAAAGTATAAAGGGACATGTAAATCGAAACAACTCACATCGGGGGCAGTAATTCGTTTTGCAATGCCCGAAGGGCAAATAACTGTTCGCGACATCATACGAAGGGATATAACATTTGACCTGCGCCTTATCGGAGATATCGTTATCGCAAAAGATAAAAAAAATCCTCTATATAATTTTGCCGTAGTAATTGACGATGCATTAATGGAAATTTCACACGTCATCCGAGGAGAAGAACACCTCGCGAACACACCTCGGCAGCTCGCCCTGCAAGAAGCACTGGGGTTCAAAACTCCAATATATGCACATCTCCCACTATTGCTGAACGCAGAGCGAGCAAAACTATCAAAACGCACGGGAAATGCCGTGGCACTGAACGATTTTCGCGCCTCCGGATTTTTACCAGAAGCCATAGTAAATTTCTTAGTCTTATTAGGCTGGCATCCACAAGGCGATAAAGAAATACTAAACTTCGAAGAAATGATTAAAGAATTTTCACTCGAACGCATACAAAAAGGCGGGGCAATATTTGATGTCGAAAAATTACAGTGGCTCAATGCACAATACATAAAACAAAAAAGTGACGAGCAGTTGCTTATGTTGTTAAAACAAAACGAGAAAATTGCACTTCTGCTCAATTCACGGTCCATAAACCAACAACAAAAAATCGTGCATCTCGTCAAAGAACGACTGCAAACATTAAACGATTTTGAAGACATGGCAAGCTACATATTACGCATAGGGGAGTACGACGCGCCGCTACTCATATGGAAAAATGAGGGAGTTGAAATAACTAAAACAAACTTACGCAAAATTCATGAAGCAATAACAAAATTAAGTGAACAAAACTTCGAAAATATTCAAACGCTAGAAGCATCGGTAAAACCAGAAATAGAAAAATATGGGAGGGGGAGTATACTACACCCCTTACGCGTAGCACTCTCGGGACTTGCATCTTCAGCAGGCCCATACGAGCTCTTAACAGTGCTCGGCAAAGAAGAAGCCATACGACGAATCGAGGTGGCGATCGATAAATTATAAAAGGCTCTATATGATAAAAAAACTATTCGGCGTAGTTTGTATTGCGATATACATATATTCCGCACCTCACATAGTCTCTGGGGCAGCATCACCGGAGCTAGAAAATGCTATTCAAGCAAAGGCGCAGGCACTACAAGAGGTAACAAAAAAACTGCAAGAAACAAGCCAACAATTACTCGACACCGAAGAAAGAAGTAAAAATCTCAAGAAAGAGCTAGACCGGTTAGGGAAAATAGTGACTCAAGTGGGCCTATCAATCAAAAGCAGCGAATTGACTATTGAAAAATTGGGGCTAGAAATAAGCGCGGCACAACTCGATATTAGTTCAGCACGTGCGCAAGAAGAATTAAAAAAAATCGCAATCGCCGAACTGTTACGCGTGACTCGAGAACGCGACGACGAACATGCATTAATAGCACTACTCAATAACAGAACAATCTCTGAACAAACCATTGAGATAGAACGCATAAGCAATGTCAACGAAACACTGCGAGAAAATATTCGATTATTAGGAATTGTGAAAGAAGAACTCGGCCGTAAACTCAATAGCGCATCGGAAAAAAAGGTGAAACTCGAGAGTACAAAGGTGCAACTCCAAATACAAAAAACCGCCCTATCTGAAGAACAAGCGGGGAGACGCTCGTTATTCAATGAAACGAAAAATCAAGAGTATGCCTATCAAAAAATCGTAAGTGACTTAGAGCGTCAACAAGCGACGATATCAGACGATATTGAAAAAATCGAATCCGAACTACGCGAAAAAATAGATCCAACGCTACTGCCCAAAAAACGCGCTGGAGTTTTACTAAAACCCACCGACGGATTCTTGAGCCAAAACTTTGGTGCAACCCCGTTCGCACTGCGAGGCGGATATAGGGGGCGCTATCATAACGGTATCGATATCGCAGCACCAATAGGGACGCCAATTGTTGCTGCCGAAGATGGTAAAATTATAAAAATCGGCAACCAAGATCGTTTTTGCCGAAAGGCGGCATATGGCAAATTTATTGTGGTAAAACATAATAACAATCTCACCACCCTCTACGGACATCTTTCTGCATTCGGAGAATTTCAAGAGGGAAGTGATATAAAACGAGGCGATGTTATAGGGTATGTCGGCAAAACTGGTTACGCAACTGGGCCACATTTACATTTCACGGTATATTCAAGCCTGACCTTCTACATGGGCGGGAGTCGAAGCTGTGGGGCAATGCCGTATGGGGGGGTGCTTAACCCATCCGACTACCTCTAATTTTCAAAAATCGCCGTCATTCGTCTCGCTGCTAGGGGAGTACATTTTTTACTACCATATCTGTCGCACAATATAAATTTTACGACAATGATAGTCTATTATTAGAGCAAAGAATCCTGGTACTCCAATAGTTTGTCATTCTGAGCAAAGCCAAGAATCCTAGTAATCCCCCATCCTAAAAAATTAAAATTCCTCTTCGTGAGGAATTTTACGATAATCTCTTAAACAAACCCAGCAATCACCATTAGCGCAGTACCGAAAACGAAAATTGGCGTGTCGAAGATCATTAGACAATCACCAATACTCATCATTCCAACCTCATTACCATATGCATATGGAATAATATCACAAAGTGCTTTACACCGTGTTCCGCGCGTTAATATGCAATGCCGTGTATCCAACGGGAAAGTAAAACCTCCTATGCTCGTATCTTGCTCGAGAAAAGACACTAATCGCTCGTAATCCCATACAGCCAATTCTACCGTTCCATCATCACGCTTAGTGTTAAGATTAAAAATCATTCCCCCATATACCCTGCGATGTAACCGTACCGGCATTTTCCATCGATTACTCACAAAAGCTAAAATATTGCAGATCCCACCGATGAATACCATAAACACACCAATAAGAATAATAACAAATCCCGTCATCCATAATGCACTCACGATGCGTAGCGGCATAAACATGGACGACGTAAACAGTATGAATATGCATAACGTGTCGATAATCAATAGTAACCGCAGAAGCGATACTCGATTGCCCAGTAGCGCCGGAATTTTGAGCACCGACTCCCCTTCCAAAAATTACGAAGAACGCTAATACAACAATACCAAGCATGCAAAAATTCTTCAAACGTTTGAAGAATCCATATCCAGAATAAAAATAGACTCAGCTCCCAATAAGCTTTTTGAAGGATTGTTGCGCTCATTTCAAGCCTGCCTATCGGCAGGCTCCTTGCACCGCTTGTATTATTATAACTCACGACGAAGGACTAAAATAAAACCGAAAAGAAAAGTTTAGTTCCAAATATCAAGATGTTAAAATCCTCACCACGGGCCCCGCACCCCAATGATCAACCCG
>CAYJQG010000020.1:0-16423 GCA_964372325.1 uncultured Candidatus Saccharibacteria bacterium | reverse complement strand
AAACTCCATAAGCTTAAGGCTTCATGGAGTCCAGGATGTATCTGAGGTTATGCACGCACCTCAAAGCCCAAGGGGAAATGACTGTTGTTTCGACCGTCGTAACTCAACATGATTCTTTACGAGAGATGATGCACGAGGAGTTACAAGCTCTACCGCACCATAGTAAGCACAGTAGTCGCACATAGGCGCGGCAGATGGGATACTATCAGCGCGCAGACATTGGTGCGCATCAACAATAATCTGATCAACCCAAACGTCGCTACCAGTGTATGCAATTAACGTAATATCAAACTCCAACTTGCCATCGAACGCCTTGCGATCGGTTTTGCCATTACAATAAACAAAATACCCAGTATCAGAAACTTTATAACCATTTTGTCGGAGCAACCACTGGTAAATTTCCATTTGTCGTTTATAGCCATCGTGCCAACTTTTATTAAGCTCAGTGATATCTTCAACTTTCGAGGTCGATTTATAATCAACGACAATATATTCACCACTAGAATTTTGCCAAAGGTCATCGATAGCACCAGAGATACAAAGATTCGTGGACTTATGCAAATATTGAATACCAGTAAAATTATGCCTCCATTTTTCGAGATCTTGATGCGCAACGGGCTTTGCGTCGACTCCATATTTTTCAATGAGTGGATGCCGACTATCTGCAACACGATGAATATCAAATTCTTTCTTTAGCAATGCATCAACTGCACTATTCAATGCAAACGGAAACCCTGGTGGACGCGCCACTCCAAGCCGCCGATCTAAATAAAAACAACGCGGACATTCAAAAAAAAGTTCGAGTTTTGAACGCGATAGTTTAAACGGTTCGAGTGATTGGGGGTCATACAACCCCCTAGTACGGTGTGCGGTATAGTATTCGGACATATCAATAATAGTAACCGCAACAGTGTAAAAAAGTAAGCGCCAATCCTACCCAATCACCGCACCTCGAGAATATGATACGATTGAGAACCGCGCGTTGTCTTGATGGTAACAACATCTCCCGCAACATGGCCAAGAAGCGCCGCACCCAAAAGAGATTCATGCGAGATACGTCCACGAGTGGGGTCAGTTTCACGAGGTCCCAATATTTGAAATATTTTCTGAACCCCACCCACCCCAAGCACAACCGTAGAACCCAATTGCACTTTACCAGAAGCATTCAGGCTCTCTGCAATAACTACCACACGCTTAAGTTGTTCTTGAATACTCAAAATTTGGAACTGCGTACGACGCAACGTAGATTTTGCATCTTTGTATTCGGCGTTGTCCGACCGATCACCATACGCGGCCGTTCGTTGCGCTTCAACAATAAATCCGGGCAGATCTCGCTTCAAACACGCAAGTTTTTCTTTAAGCCGCGTAAAACCTTCTTCAGTAAAATAAATTGGCTCATCATCGTATTTCTTTTGCATAATCTCATCATCGACGCTAAACTGCACGACGTCAATAAAAAACCGCCGCAAATATGCGGGCGGCAACATAATTAACAATCAATAAGATCACTGGTTTCAATTTGGAAATTAAGATCGATAACCAAGAGCAAAGGCTCTACCTGAGACCGCATCATCGGAGAAAAACGCACATGAGTAAAACTATCAAGCGAACCAAGTTTATTTCGACAACTACTCGCAAAAAGCTGGACCATATACCCAAGCGTATTTCTTTTTGATTGCAAAAAACGCTCGCGATCTGCACTCTTCCTGAGGTCATACCAACCGTTATCAAAAACCTTGCCCTCGGAAGTCCACTGTGGGCTTCCCCACGGATTTGGCGGAAAATACGCTTTAATTTTTTCAAAAATCGCACGCGCATTCGCACTCAGCTCTTCGCAGTCACGGGCCATAACGCACTCCTTTACGCCACACAAAAAGGGTGCTAAGAAATAGTATGCACAATTTTTATATTTTTGTAAAATAAAAGATCATCATAGGATAAGGCCAAGATATTACCCTTTCAATTCTTGAATAAAAGCACGTTCACGTTCAGCGCGCTCTCGCGCCCATCGCTCTTGATTAACAGCTTCTTTGCGATTGTTCATTTCTTCATAAATCTCAGAAAGCACTCGAAGATTCACCCCAGAAGAAATAAGCTTAAGAGCGTGCACTTCACAGAAAGCAAGAATTTCGTCCTTTTTTACAATCGCCACTCGTGCATTACCAGTCTAGCCAAAATTTTTTTCATTGCAGCCAGGAAAATCGCAGCCGAAAGCCTCTTCCGCCATACTCGTCAAAGACATCACTGCCTCCTTCAATCCAAAGAACTAAGTACAATTGTAACAAAAAACTAAACGTTTGTCAAAAAAAATTAAAAAATGTTGTGCACAAATTTTTTATCGTTACAAAATATCATTCTCACATTCTCAAGAATGTGAGAATGTTTTTATAAAATCAATAAACCTTTTTCCATATGGAGAAAGTGAGTATGCAACGGTACGACCTTGGTACCTCTTATTTAATAAGCCCGCTTGCACAAGGCGTCGAGTATGCTCAGAGATAGTTTTGAAATTACACGCAAGCGCAGTAGCAATGCCACCTAGAGTTAGGGCGTCATTTTTATGAATTAAATAAAGAATATCCAACCGCCGATGGTTGGCAGCACCCTTAAAATATCTCTCCAACTGTTTTGTTGTTTTCATATCAAAGAACGGTATCACAATACTCCGACATTCTCAAGAATATAAGAGTATTGAATGATAAAAAACCACAATAATATTTGTGGTTTACGAATAAATCGTTTTTGAAATTCTCCAGCCAACAACGTCTTGATCTGCAATGCGTTGATTAAGACAAGGTTGCTTCCAATAGCGCGCTCCCCAGGACTCAAGGCACAACTCCGCCGGGACAACACGGCCATCACGCAGTCGTACTTCATAGCAATGCATAATCGGCAGCTGAGATCTAAAGCATAAATTTCCAGTAATTTCCTTAGCGTCTACTATCTTATATCCCCGCCGTTGTTCGACGGGTACAGTCTCGATACTTTGAATACCAAAAGTCTCTTCAGCTAGCATGACCTTCACTACCGTATCAATGCCAGGCAAACGAAAAATCGTTGTCTTGTCGGTAGTTGTAGAAGTAAAAACTTGGTATTCTTTTTGATTGAAAGCAAAGACAACAGGCTGCAACTCAACCATCACACTATATCCATTCATAAGAACTATAGCTCATAGTAGCAGAAAATATTGACAAGTCAAAAAATTATTTTACGCTCCCCGTTTGCTGATATCGTTTCCAAATCAGTAACCAATCTTTTTTAAAAAGGCCGAGCTCAATCAAATCCCAGTATCTCCCCTTCTTAAAAATATGCGCCTTCCTCGTACCTTCGATGGTATAGCCACAATGCAGGCTGTAGTGCAAGCTGCGCTTATTATAGGCGATAACAGCCGAACATACCTTGTGTAGATTAAGTGTGTGGAAAATATAATCCAACAAAATCATCTTTGCGTCAGTCCCATAACCCTTACCCCAATAATCTTTTTCTCCAATCATGGCACCAGTAGTACAGATACGATCAATCCAATTAATACGGTGTATCCCCATCGAACCAATTAATACACCGTCAATGGTCTCAATGCCTAAAATAATATTTTTATCGTCCGATCCTAACGCATTAAACCATTCCTCTTCTTGTTTTTCGGTTTTAGGAAACGTAGCAAGAACAAATTCGCGTACCGCAGGGTCGTTAATCCAACGCGTAAGTGTCGAGACGTCAAGTTTTGCGAAGGGTCTAAGGCGAACCATTTTCCCAAAAAGAAAAACGGGCGCCGCAATGCCTTTAGACATTTTTTCTCCTTTCAAAAAACAAATTGCCTCGGCGGGATTGCTGAGGCAATTTCTGTAACCCAATAAATAATGACATTACCTGAATAGAGATACACATATTGCCCCAGCACAAAAAGCCCCCCGGCAAACGCGGGTGGGAAGACCGATATACATTGGAAATTGATATTGTATCATAATAACTATTAAAGCATATAGAAAGATTACTGTCAACAGTACGATAGTGGACATACCCCAGTGGGTATATATCGTCATATCACGTCTCCCGCTCAACTCTTTTACCAATCTGTAACAAAGAAAGCATCGCTCGAACAATTTCTTTTGTGGATTGAGTCGCGGTATCAAAAACATGTTCATACTGAACAGTCTTAACCTTCCGCATGAGTTGGATGATTTTACGTTTCGAAATAGCATAACGCATTCCAGGAACTCCGCGCTGCTTATTACGAGCAAGACATGTAGCGGAAGGCGCAGTGAGTAAAAAAGAGAAAAATGAATAGTGGCATGTAAGCGCCAACGCTTGAACGCGACTATACATTAATAGATCATGGGCATGCAATGTAACAATAATATTGCGACGACGTTGCATGAGCGCGGTAAGAAAAAATACGGTAACATTTTCAACTAATCTTCTACGCCACAATGATGATGCTGTATCATCAGCCATTTGCTTTAAAGTATCAGGTTCAATAAATGAATAGTCAGAAAGATGCTCACGTAGTAAAGAAGCGGTTGTTGTTTTGCCAGTGCAAATCCCCCCTCGAATAACAATAATTTTGGGCATAACATTGTATATGCTTGTAAATTTAAAGCGTCTCACCATATACAACTAAGCTCCAAAACAAAAAGAAACTTGTAAAAAATTAACCAACAAAAAAACCGCGAAGTATATAGGCTAAGCGGTTAATGATTCACAAAAAAATTAATTCTTCTTGAGCAGACTCTGAAAATAAAAGTTTTTATTCTTGACAACCGCGAGCAGCTGTTCTGCTAACTCATGTGCCCTTACAAAACATTCTTGGCAAAGCCATAGAATTGCGCATTCATGTGTGAGCACAGACACAAAGCCACTTTTTTTAGCTTCGTCTCCTACGCTCCCACCTCTCTGGAATTCCACCGACTGTTTCCCACATGGACAGATAAAAATTGGCACTCAACATCTCCTCACGATGACTCTTCAGCAAAGTATAATGGTTAAAGAATAGTTCGTTAAATTGCAATGGAACCACTCCCGAATAAACTTTCGAATTTGAGCAAAAAATCAAGGATCTTTATACAACGGAACACTGAAATGCGGCTGTCGGATGGCTTCATCGCACATATTTCGAGCCCCAAGAACAGCGTTCTGCATTTTTTCGGGTAACCTACAAAAACAATTATTGAAAATATTTCCTGCACGACTTACGAATGCGGTTGCCTTGCTAATTTTTACACCCAACTCTTGAGCATCCCCTAAACCATAAATGATATTTTCATAACTATCTTTTAATACCGACGACAACCCCTCAAGCACTGGCTGAAAATGTTGGCTATCTTCTTTGGGAAAATAATCCATTACGAGATTGAGCGTTGCGTATGCATATAAAGTCGCATTATACAGCAAACGCAATGTACGCCCATGGAATAACAAAATGCCTTCCCGGGAAAATGAATTTTTTTTCGTTAATCCTAACTTCGAAAACACTTCTTCAATGGTTGGTGAATCATACTCTCTTGAAACATAACCTCCGCCAAGACTATTCCCCATAACCCGATCCTTATCATGAGCTATAACTATAATAATCCATCTATACAATTTTGTCAAAATCATGTACTCAAATAATACTCCGACATTCTCAAGAATGTGAGAGTATTGGATAATGTCTTGATCAAAAATACGCTGATGTACGCGAGCAACGTAAGACTAGTGTTGGTGGTTATACGCTCCAGACAAGATGATACTCCTCGCTTCTTCGGCGGTATGGGGCTCTACATTCGAAGGAAGGTCTTTCGCGTACGCAGTGCCAGCGAAACTCCAACTTATCACACCACGGTCATTCACCAACCCACGGAACAAACCACGCCCGCAAGTACAAGCATAAATTTTATCAAAACCCGAAGAAGACCCCAAGCAATATGCATAGTTATGAATTCCCCCGGCAACCATTTGTTCTGCTCCTTGCTTCTCCCACGTTACTCCTCCGTCGCGGGTCACCACAACATTTTCTCCGTGGTGCCCCACAATTAAATGCTTGTGGTCTTTGGGGTTAATAAGCACCATTTCATAGTTAGGCATATGGCCAAAATTATACAACCAACCAAGGAAGTCTTTCGGCTTCGCTCCACCGTCGTAATTTCGAATTCCAAGAGTTACCTCTTTCCACGTAGCACCCCCATCATATGTCTGGAAAATACCTCCATACTTTCCAGAATATTGATCTGCGTTAGAAAGCTGTCCAAAAAATAAATTTGAAGACGCGACAAGAATATCGGGATCACCCGAAGACATTGCTAAACGATAAGTGTATTTAAGCGAATCCCCACCAAGAGTTGTAAAGTGAGTACCACCGTCTGTGCTTTTAAATACTCCTCCCCCCAAAGCCGATGCATACACTATACGCGAATTTGTTGGGTGAAAAAGAATGGAATACACCGCAAAATTGCCAATCCCTTTTGCACGTGTCCACGTTCCTCCCTGGTCACGCGACTCCCACAAACCCTCGCCTGGAGGCGATTCTTTTGCCTCTGTGGCAATACCAGCAAGAATATGCCTAAAGTCAGTCGGGTCGATCGCAATTGATTTCATTACGGCGCTTGAGCTCCCCGGCTTAACCTTTTCAGTGAACGTAATTCCTTCCTTCGAAACACTGCCAACGTAAAACTGCTCGCCTCCAAGATAAACTCTAGAAAAATCGTTCGGGTCAGGCCGCAACGTCAACACGTTATAATCTGTCGCAACACGCGTGTATGTTTTGCCAGCATTCTTTGACCAATAAAAGCCGAGCCGATCCCATGTCCCCACATAAATTTCATTTTCATTCTTCGGATTCACATATACCTCTCGCGTAGCAACGGAACTCATGCCGATGTTCGATTCCGCAAAACGCGCACCATTATCAGAAGAAACATACACGCCATCTCCTCCAATGCCCACGTAAATCTTGGAATTCAAGCTGACAATTTCTCCGATCCAACCCGAAGGAAGGCCAAGTGATTTTTTTTGACTAAACGCTATCCCGTCACCAGATGTCCAAAGCCCATTATCTTGCGTTCCGGCAAAAAAAGTTTCGCCATTCGTTCCAATACCCGTAACATTGTCGAGACCCCTCACCGCTTCCCACGACAATCCATCCGCCGCAAGTCTATAAAGCTCACCCATCTCGCGAACATTAAACTGCAATCGTGCGCCGAGCAGGTAGAGACCACGTTTAAAATTTATAAAACGAGCAGTCGTTAAGTTTTTAAGTCCCGCATTAAGGGGCTGCCAGCTCTTGCCCTTGTCAGAGGAAACAAAAACACCATCTTGAACCGTAGCAAGATACATTTTCGAATCGAAGAAAAAAACGTGATTGAAATCAAAATGTTTGTTAAATACAAAACGTTTCGTCCAATGAGTTCCACCGTCAACCGACATCAAGAGCATGCTGGTGTTGTCGTGAGTATTCCCAGGAACATAAAGTACTTGAGAATCGTCTGGGTCTAACGCCAAGGTATGAGTGCTAAAATTATCAGCCTGTATATCTCTAAGCATTGTGCCGCAAAGCCCCGTCCAGCTCAATCCTCCATTCATCGTTTTCGCTCCGCAAGCTATCATCTCGGGAACATAGGCAATATTCATATTATTTGAATCCAAAATAATATCAGAAGCGCGATTCTCTGGGATGCCATGCCCAATCGCAATCTGTTTCCACGAACCATCCCGTTGCAACTCATAAATCCCACCCGAATAGAGCGATGCCCATAAAGTATCTTTGTAGGAAATCATCCGAATGACCGTTCCACCAAGCGGCCCCGAAGTTTGTGTCCAGCCTGGCGTATCGGGGTCTGCGGGCAAATCGGGTACAACACCAGAAACACGCTCGCTAACCTTGGTAGAGGGAAAAGACACTGCGCTCGAGGCGTCTGGATGTATAAGCTCCTCAACTTTAATAACAGGCTGAGGAACCGTGCGATCGAAATCCTGACGCGTAGACTTCTGAGTTTGATTTGCAGTGTCAGAAACCGTACGAGAAACATTCTCCTTTATCGGAAAAAAACCAGAAAAAAACAACCACGTACCCAATATACCAACGAGAAAAAACGATGCAATGGGAATAAAAAATTTAAACTTCATGATACTCATATTGTAATACGATAACAAAAAAATATCACTGCTAGTGCAAAGGCTGGTTATAGACAAAATAGAAGTTTTACGCTACAATCAATGCGTAGTTCATTGACACCATGAAAGGAGTCCGTAATGGGCAACCCAACACAAAACCACTTTGTATTGGTGGCATCGCCTACGGTTTCCGAACTAGCCGAGTCCATCCGCAAGCGCCTATCCGACCGCAAAGTCGATATGCCATTGTATATTGTAGAATATACAACGTTTGCAAACGGTGAATTCCGACCAAAGATCCCACACACCGTCCGCGGCCAACACGCCTTTTTCATCCACGACCTTCAGCACCCCGATCCAAATATTTCCATAATGAAGATGCTACTCGCAATGGATGCGCTACGACGTGCTTCAGTCGCGGGCATTACACTCGTTACTCCTTACCTCCCATATCTCCGACAAGACCGCAAAGACCAGCCGCGTGTGCCCATCTCAGCACGCCTTATCGCTGATTTGATCGAAGTAAATAAATCGGTAAAGCAACTCATCACTATCGACATGCACGCCGAACAAGAGCAGGGATTTTTCTCAATCCCCGTTGACAACTTGACCGGTGTTCATCTCTTTGCCGGACACATCAAAACCCGCTTCAACAATGACCTACAAAGGACTGTCGCTGTCGCAGCAGACTTCGGTGCCGCGATTCGCACACGAAGATTGGCAAAATCTTTAGGCGACATTCCTGTTTCAATTTTTGAAAAGCGTCGACCGAGCGTCAACCAAGCTGAAATCGTCTCCGTTATCGGTGACAATATCGCTGGTTCGCGCGTAGTAATCTATGAAGACATTATCGATTCTGGCCACACCATTCGTGAAGTGGCTAAGGAATTAAAAAAGATGGGCGCGCTCGAAATTCATATTTATGCGATGCACGGCATTTTTAGCGATGACGCTGAGCTTGCTTTCGCCGCCGAAAGTTTCAAAATTCACTGCTCGAATTCCATTCCTCGTTCAGCTGAATATTACGCAAAACATAAATGGCTGACGCAAATCCCGATCGATGCCTATTTCGCTGAAGCTATTTACGAAGCAACTCAGGCAGGCGGAAGCATTAGCAAGCTTTCGCTGTAGACTCCAAAAAAATACTCAACAAAAACCAAAACCCGATCACAAGAATCGGGTTTTTGCTTTAATATTTTTATGTGGCTCACAGAGTACCCTCCGATAAACTCAAGACGAGGATATTTTTCCCTAAGTCCCACCGAATAAATTCTACTGCCCAATGAGAAGCAAAAAACTCCTACTGAAGGAGTTCTTTATGGGTTAACGGCGCCAGGTTCGGTTGTATCCTCACTTATAACAATAATCATCATAACGGGCTCGCCAGCAATGGAGTCATACACCGGCTGGTCTTTTATGGCATCAAATATACCATCCCCATCATCAAAGTGAAGCATCGCATAAATAATTTCTTCGTCCACTGTCGAACGCGAGAGAAAGATTCCAAAAAAATCTTTTGTCTCACCAGCCATGAGCAAGCCGCTTACGCCCAAAATCTTTCCTGGCGCTGTATTTACATCTTCGTGAATCACCACAAAACCGGGTTTCTCAAAACGTACGATCGCAACCGAAACGGTTTCAGACGGCGCCTGCTCTGCAATATAGATTGCATTTTCCCCAACAATAAGACCAGTGGATTCTCCAACCACGCCAAGCTCCCCGGTTTCTCTCGAGAAGAAAAACGCCGCACCGATGCCAACGGCAATGAGAATAACAAAAATAATAATAATTTTCTTATTCATAGTATTAAAGATGAACGATCGATAAAAACAAACAACCCCCGTCTAAGGTCAGGGGTTGTTTGCGCTTATTCTCTAAAGCAATGTTAGTCAGCCCAGAGAACAAAGGTGAACACCTTCTCGTTATTTCCAAAGTCACGGACATAAAGCGACGTCCTGCCCTTTGAATCTTTTCGGATTCCTTTGCCCCACTCAGCCGCATCTGCCACATTGTCCCGACTTTGTCGGGGATCCTCGATGCCTTTGGCACCAGGACCATTTCCAAAGCTAGAAACTGCCTGGCCAACCGTTGTTATTGAGTCAAGGTGACCATAGATGAGCTCAAGCTGTTCATGGTCGTGCGCATTCGGATGTTCATTTGAAGGCGGGCCAGCCGGATTGCTCGTGTAGTCCATGCAAGTGCCGAGATTCGAATTAGAGAAGTTTTCATCTTGGTGATCAAGACCAAATACATGACCAACCTCCTGACACATCACGAGCCGCCTCCATGCGGGCGTATTGTAGGTAGCGGTATTAAAGTAGCTGTCATTCACTTTAACCGTGCCTTGAGTAATGTGACTACCGCTGACCCAAATCGAAGCTACACCCAACCATCCGTTAAAACCGTATTTGCTGCTGCAAACCTCTACGCGGCCATTCGTAGCTCGACAGTTTTTTGGATTGACGCTGCCAGTAACAACCGCAGTATCAAGCGCTGTAGATACACTCCAATCAGACGACGCCTCACTAAGGTAGGCATCCCAAACAAGTGAGACATTATCCCCAAGCTTCAAGGTAAAGGGGTTAGCTGTGCGCGCCCAATGATAACTGCCCCAAGAATGAGTCGCGTATACAATTGTTCCGACGGCAATGAATACAGCGAACGCAATGATAACTACGGTCTTTATGTAAAATTTTGAAAACATTGTAGTGAGTTAATTAATTTAATCGGCGATTAATGCTCGACCTTCTAGCCTTTATTTTACAATTCAATATTATTAAGTATACCAAATCGCAACAGCTCGCCCCTCTCCAAGACTTTCGAACCTTTGACTAAGCGAAGCTATCGCCCATAGATTCGTGCCACACGAGTAAATTCAGAAACTTCGCTAGCAATTTTCCCCGAGAAAACTTCTGCTTTGATACGTCGATTTCCCAACATTTGCACCAAAAAACCCCCAATACTTCATTATCCAAATTTTTATAGGTACCGATATCGTCGCGAGGATCTGCACCCGAATAGAACCGTGCCACCAACTCGTATTTAACAAGACCGGTAGTTGAGGTAATGTCCTTAGGGTCGGGGGCGTTGCCCTTCACGCCATATAATCCGAAACAGACATTGCATTTCTCCTGGTCATTGATTCCGCTATTAGGAACCGAAATCATAATCTGGGTAGGATTGATATGATGATACGCAAACGCAAGGTGAGTATTCCAGTAATTCGCTGCAACTCCACCCCCTCTGTAGCCGCCAGTATTTTCCACAAACCAATTTCCGATTAGCCGCCCGTCAATGTCGTAATCTATCTTGCCACCGCGTGGCTCGGCTATTCTCATGCTCTTACCTCGAAGCTCGCTTCGTATTGAATCGACAAAATAATCAAAGAGGTCCACGGTGTGAATTTTCCAAGCTTCATCATAGTAATGCGAGGGAATAACAAAGCCGCGAAGAGTAACTGCAGTGTCATGAATACTAAAATCGACTCCGCCACGCATTTTTGCAATCACCTGTCCGGCTTTGACGGGAATTGGACTCCTGCCGCTCCTAGATAAGTTCGAACCCGGCGGCAAGTCACCGGATAGAGCCTTAATTTCCGGCGCAAGCTCTACAAGATGTATGAAAATCGTTGAGATAGTACACGAATGCCACAGTATCATACGGTAGTCATTAGGCGAGGGAAATGCTTGGATGTCAGTAATATAACCATCGGCAGGCGCTCGTACATCGTCCAGTTTTTCCGGCACTATTCCTGGATACGCAGTATGGATATAACCATGGTCAGTAGGTGTCACATGACTTGCGGCCATCTTTCCTAAGGGAACGATGTGGGTGATAGAATTGGGGTCAACTGGAGATACGGAGAACTTGATCGTGGTGCCCTTACAGTCCTTAGGCGGAAGCCACCCGGAAGGACTCAGTGAGTACGAAGGCGGGGGCACTGGTGCGGTTCGCAGTGTCGTGACTTGTACTGGCGAAGACGGCGTTGATTTTAATTTTAATTCAAGCTGTGTTTTAGGAATTGATGGCTGCGTAAATTGCACTGGAGATGGAATCGGCTCGATCAGATGTGTCGTATCTTCAGAAGATACTTTTTGTCGCACCATTTTTTCGTTTTCGAAAGACGGCATTTTCTTTTCTCTTAATATAAAAAATCCGCCAACTCCGGCGCCGATAACTACAGTTACGATGACAATAATTATAAGTGGGGCAAATCCCTTTTTATTCATTCATTCTATTTTATCTCTTTCTTGCAAAAAGTCCTAAGCCTGAGGCGCATCCGCACCCAACCACTCACTATACCTTTATTGATTTTGATTATACTCAAGCAACTTCTCGGCCGGAGAAATGCCACTAAGAAGCTTGTGTGGGAAGTAATTCCATGCATCACTGACCAATTCAAGAACATCACTCAATTCCGAAACGTCTCCACCGCGATCAAACATCGCCACGACTTTCATCAGGTCGTCGTTGTCCTCCTCGTTGTAAATAATTTCTTTGATATCATCTAACGTAAATCGCTCCCTACCGCGTCGTATCATTGGCGAAGTCGGGTCGGTTTCCTTGAGCATGTCCACGAGCTCCTGCTCAATCTCTTTCCGCCGTTTTAAAATTTGTTGTTTTGATTCGATATTCATAAAAATTCATTTACCATTTACGCATCTACACATCCTTACATTCTCAAGTTTGTAAGGATGTTGATGTTGTTGATTCGCGGCGAAATGTATGTCTTACAAAATCAGAAAAAATTGTGCGAGAAGCGATGGAAGGGTGCCTGACACTGTTTTTGCTAACACTGTTTCCCTAGTTTATATAAATTAAAAGCCGCCCGGTGAGGAGCGGATAATTGCTACTGTTTTGGTATGTACCCGAAGTTATCTTTACAAAATTTATTATAATCTCAAGGTCTACTTTTATCTTCCCTTCTGCATGCGCGGCATTGTCCGAATTGAGAAGCGAGTTTTTGCTGCCTCGCAAAAAAACTTTCTTTGCAAATCGTGAAGTGCGATAAAAAAGCCATTCCAGTTTTGACAGCTAGAACGGCTCGCGTTGTCAAGCTTCCTCACGAACTCTTTTTGCAGCTTCAACCATATTTTTAAGAGCTGGAATCACCTCCTCATACCTACGAGTTTTGAGCCCACAGTCAGGATTCACCCACACTTGATCTCGCGGCAAGCACTGCAACGTTTTGCGAAGCTTTGCCGTGATGAAGTCGACACTCGGCACATGTGGTGCATGTATGTCCCATACACCAGGACCAACATCGCCGGGGTACCTCTTCGTATCCAAGACTACCAACATCTCACCGTGACTACGAGCGTCCTCAATACTAATGACATCTGCGTCGAGAGTAGCAATAGCGGATAAAATGTCTTGGAACTCGGAATAACACATATGGGTATGCACCTGAGTAGATGGTGAAACGCCGCTACTTGCCAGTCGAAATGCTCCCACCGCCCAATTCAGATACTCTGACTGATCGTGCGCCTTGAGTGGTAAACCTTCCCTGAAAGCAGGCTCGTCAATCTGGATGATGGCGAGCCCGACTTCCTGTTCTAGTGCCACCGCTTCATCGCGTATCGCCAAAGCCAATTGATATGCAACCTTCTGAGACGAGATGTCATCTCGAACGAAGCTCCAGCAGAGAATTGTCACAGGTCCGGTCAGCATTCCTTTCACCGGTCTGTCAGTCAACGATTGAGCTAAACGACTCACCTCTAGTGTAAGCGGGTTCTTCCGCCACACATCACCGTAAATGACCGGTGGCCTCACACAGCGACTACCATAGCTTTGCACCCATCCGTGTGTGAGCGATGCACAGCCAGGCAGTTGCTCAGCAAAGAACTGCACCATGTCGTTACGGTCAGACTCTCCGTCAACCAACACATCAATCCCACACTCTTCTTGTAGACGAATGACACGCTCCACCTCAGCTCGAATCCTCTGCCTATATCCGTCCGGATCCCTCACTCGCTGAGCGCGAGCAGATCGAAGCTCTAATGTTTGAGGAAATGATCCGATGGTAGTCGTTGGAAGTGGTGGTAATTGCAGCCGCTTTCGCTGAAGAATCCGACGTTCACTGAGTGGAATACGAGTTACATCATCTTCAGTGAGACGCTGGAGACGCTCTTGAACAGCTACGGAGTGACGCTGCGTCCATTGCAGCCAAGCACTGCGTTTTTCTTGAGCCTGTTGCCATTCGCCTACGACACTACTCACACCATGACGAGCCGCCCTTGCGAGTAGAGTCAGCTCGTCCAATCGCTCCTGCGCAAAGCAAAGACCATTATATAGCTCGTTAGGCAAGTGCCGTTCGTGCTTTACAGTTTCCGGGAGATGGAGCAAGGAGCAAGATGGAGACAGTAGCAGATTCTCGGTATTAACGCATCTTGCGAGTTGTTGGATGATTTCCAGCTTCGCTGACAGGTCGCTGCGCCAGATGTTTCTGCCATCCACGATCCCTGCCACCAGCTTTTTGTCAGCCGGAAACGAAACTGAATGAATGGCACGCAAGTTGCGTTCCTTCCCAGCAACAAGGTCAATGCCAATCGCGGTGACAGGCAAATGAATAAGCTGTTGCCAAATGTCCGCCACATCATCGTAGTAAGTTTGAATACACAAGGGTACTTCTATGCTAGCGAGTGTTGCATAGCAATGTTCAATGGCTTGCCACTCATTCTGGCTCACATCAGTTGCCAATGCTGGCTCATCCACTTGAACAAGCTGCACCTGCATTCCCTGAATCTCTCGCAACATCTGTTGATAAATGATGGTCAAGTCAGACAGACGCACATTCAGTTCTTGCCCACGCAATTTTGCCAGCCGCAGGAACGTGAATGGTCCGAGAATCCACGGTTTCACTCCTATCGTAATTGCCTTCTCACCTCGCTGCAATGCCTCCTTAATAGGGTTACGAATCAAGCGAAACGATTCCGGCAACTCGGGGACGAGGTAATGGTAGTTGGTGTTGAACCACTTTGTCATCTCGAGTGGTGCAGAGCCATCAATACCTCTTGCCAGTGCGAAGTATTGAGTGAGCGTCGGCAAACCCACAATATTGTCGAATCTCTTTGGTAGGCAGCCCACGGCCACTGCGGTATCCAAAACATGATCGTAAGGACTAAAATCGCCACAGCAGACCAAATCAATTCCGGCTCGCGACTGACGCTGCAATTGAAAAATTTCGAGTTGTTGCAACTTTTGCATGAGTTCTTGCTCGACGATCTTACCAGACCAAAACTGTTCAATAAGTTTTTTGTGCTGTCGATCCTCGCCAAGACGGGGAAAGCCAAGTGTCGTTGTCTGAAATTCATTCATTCGTAGGTCTCCTTGTTGTTAACATTTGTTAATGAGCACTAAACAAATGCTAGCATAAAATTGAAAAAAACAATCATCTACCGCACCACTCACTATTATTTGAAAATTGCTTAGAAACAAAAAACTCCCACGTTGGGAGCTTTTTATTAGAATAGACTTGGCTCCCGCATCGTGAAGGATGTGAGAACCATTTTTGAGCGGCGGAGTGAGCATATCTACATCCCAGATTTGAGATCAAAAACCATGATCACCGCATAGCTTACCCAATATCGCCGCTTACTATATTTCGCTCATGCGCACACAACAAACCCCTCTCTTCTAAGATGCTAGTTTTTTAGCTTCATTCATCAAACGACGTTGATCTTCGTTAGCCTTCTTTACCACCTCTGCTAAAAGGTTAGTTTTTTCTTCTTTAGATGCATAATTAAAAAATGCCGAAAAATCCCTTTGCGGCTTAGTTACTTGAACACCAAAAGTAGTTCTCGCAGGAATATCAACGAGCGAATCAATAGCCTCGCGATCTGCAAGAAAAAGAGAAGGTATCGGTTCTCCGTCCTTTGCTGACTTTTCAGATAAAAAAGAATGAATAACCCTGATATCCTCTTTAGTGAGATATTGAATCAACTTTGATTTTTTCTCCTCGGTCATAACGTGCTAAATCCTTAAAAGTTTTTTCGTATTTATCGAATATAAAAATAGCTGCCTGTTTTACAGAATTTTCATGACTAATAGTGGAGATAGGCTGCGCTGGAACCCTCTTCCCCAAAAATGACTTTAAAAAATTCATTATAGATTGCATATTTTAATTATAACAAATACTAATTCATAACTGTCGATAAGTCAAAGTCAAGTCAGCAACCCCACCCTGCTACTCACTATATTTTAGCTCTACATCCACGATAGGTTACAAAAATAACGCTAATAAAATCAAGTTATTTTAACTTGCTCCATACCCTGAACGAAATCCGAACGCATTTTCAGAAAACCCCCGACGAATGAAGCCGCCCCGCCGCCGCTCGCT
>CAYJQG010000019.1:9667-18875 GCA_964372325.1 uncultured Candidatus Saccharibacteria bacterium | reverse complement strand
GCAGCCCGCTTATAATTATATTGAAGCGGGCGAAGCGGTCTCCCGAAAAGTCATGGCGGGGATATATAGTGTGAGAGATTATGAGTAGTATTTATGGCCATACTCATTGAAGAAGAAAAACGATCAATAAATTGGTTTCCCGTTGCACTCGGTGTTATCGCACTTTTAGCGATCCTTGCGGGAATGTATTATTTATTCTTCGCTCCCGTGCCAGGCATTGATGTGGTGTTACCAAAATCGTTGCAGGCTGTTTCTAAAATTCCATTAGATGAAATTACTCCCTCGGCGGTAATCCAGAGTACTGAGTTTGGTAAGTTGCGCTCATTTACTGGGCCGCCAAGTACAGGTGATTTGGGGCGAAGTAATCCATTTATACCGTTTTAAATGCCAAGCGCAAAACGCTTAGCGCTAAGCGTCTCGGAATACGCTTTGCGATTTGCGCTTTGCGATTCGCGAAAGACAGTGGACGACAAAGCATTATTAAAATCGTTAGTTGAGGAAAGCCTGTTAACGCAAGAGGGCATTACTGCGCTCTCGCGTGATAGCGTGTCATTAAAAAGGGGTATCGAAGAATTGCTCACTGAACGTCGCATGGTGGAAGATGGGGAACTCGCTCGTGTGAAAGGCAAGCTTCTTGGAATTCCGTATAAAAGTTTTTCCCCAGATGAACTGTCGAAAGAAATACTAGCAATTATTCCAGAATCGACAGCGCGGAATTATAGTGTGGTTGCGCTATCGCGCGATAAAAATTTATTAGTAGTTGGGATGTTGCACCCCGACGATGTTGCCGCGCAAGAAGCATTGCGATATATCGCAAAACAAGAACGAGTGAGTTTGGGTGTGTACGTGATCACCAAAAGCGACCTCGATGCAGCGCTACGATTGTATAGTCCATTTGCAAACGAAATTCAACAAGCGGTACGGAGTTTAAACGTTTCCTCCGATGTCGGCACGAGGCGTGTGCAGTTAGAAGCAGGCGGAGGGAAGATGGGAGACGAGGCGCCAATTATTAAAATTGTATCAACGCTTTTAAAGGAGGCGGTGAACCAGAAGGCATCTGATATTCACATCGAGCCACAACGTTCGAGACTCCGTGTACGTTTCCGTGTCGATGGTCGCTTAAAAGAACAAACGTCACTCCCGGCGGGTTTGCAGCAACCGGTAATTTCCCGTGTAAAGGTATTGTCAGATTTATAAATTGATGAAAATCGAGTTTCGCAAGATGGTCGATTTCGTACAGAAATTTTTGGGCGCGACATCGACTTTCGTATTTCAACATTTCCAACACCACTAGGTGAAAAGGTAGCGATTCGTGTATTAGACCCAACTACGGGTCTAAAAAGTTTAAGTGATTTGGGGCTCACAGGCCAAAGTGAAAAATTGTTACGCGCTGGACTCGAGAGGCCATTTGGTATGGTGCTTTTAACAGGGCCAACCGGTTCAGGAAAAACAACAACGTTGTATGCGCTGCTCCAGATCATGAATAAAGAAGGGGTGAACATTGTGAGCCTTGAAGACCCGGTGGAATATTTTGTAGAAGGAGTAAACCAATCGCAGGTTAAACCGGAAATCGGATATGACTTCGCATCTGGTTTAAGGCAAATTCTTCGACAAGACCCAGATATTATAATGGTTGGTGAAATTCGTGACGGTGAAACTGCAGGGCTTGCAGTGCATGCTGCGCTAACGGGGCATATTGTGTTTTCCACGTTACATACGAATAACGCCGTAGGAGTTATCCCAAGATTAATTGATATGGGCGTTGACGCATTTCTTATTCCTTCCGCAGTGAACCTCATGGTTTCACAGCGACTCTTGGGTCGTATTTGCGAGTCATGCAAAACCACAGAACTCGCTTCTCCTGAAGTAGCAACGCTTATACACGACGCACTAGAAACATTACCCAAGGTAGTTCGTGAGGGAATTATATATAAAGCACCGTACCAAATTTATCATGGGAGGGGCTGCGAAATATGTTCGGGTAAAGGAATATCAGGGCGAATTGGGATTTTCGAAGTCTTATCGATGACGAAAGAACTTGCGGGGATTGTCGACGTGAAAATAAATGAAAAAAGTATCGCCGAAGAAGCAGTGCGCCAGGGTATGATCACTTTACGGCAAGACGGTATCTTGAAGGCGCTCGAGGGTTATGTGCTTATCGAGGAAGTGTTAAGAGAAACGGTAGAAGAATGATATGATAAGAATAACTATACTAGCCACTAACGAAAAAATCCCAAACTTCAAGCATTAAATAACAAATAAATTTCAATTTTTGGGCATTCGAATTTATATATTGGATATTATTTGGAATTTGGTATTTGAGATTTGGTGCTTATGTCGTTAGTGGTTAGCCCTAGTGGTTTATCTATGACTGAATACGAACAAAAATTAAATGATCTGTTAGTCACAACCGCAGAACAACATGCGTCAGATTTGCATATTGCGGTTGGCGCTCGCCCAACGCTCCGTATCGATGGTCGTTTGGTGCCGCTTACGCGTGAACCATTGATCACCCCAGACCTCGCACGTGGAATATGTCTCGCGCTGTTAAATGAAGAACAAAAATTATTACTTGAAAAAGATAAAGAGTTAGATTTTGCCTACACATTCGAAGAAAAGGCAAGGTTTCGCGTGAACGTATTTTTCCAACGTCAATATCTTGCGGCAGCATTGCGTCTCATACCTACGAAAATTGATACCATAGAAGAGTTGCGTCTCCCGCCGATTTTGCATGACTTCACCAAAATAAACCAGGGGTTTATTTTGGTTGTCGGACCTGCGGGGCAAGGTAAATCGACAACGATTGCTGCGATGGTCGACGAAGTGAACCATAATGCAATGAAGCATATTATCACCGTGGAAGATCCTATTGAATATCTTTTCGTGCAAGACCGAGCGATTATCTCCCAGCGTGAAGTGAAAATTGATACACCAAGTTTCCACCGTGGTTTGCGCTCAATATTACGACAAGATCCCGATGTGATTATGATCGGTGAAATGCGCGACCCTATTTCTATTAGTACTGCAATGACGGCCGCAGAAACTGGGCACTTAGTGTTTTCAACACTACATACAAATTCTGCCGCACAAACCATCGATCGCATTATCGATAGCTTTCCAGCAGAGCAACAAGGTCAAGTAACCTCGCAACTCGCAGCAACGCTTGTTGCGATTATTTCTCAACGATTGGTAACAAAAATCGACGGGGGGCGTATCCCCGCTACAGAAATTATGTTAATGAATCCGGCGATTCGTAATCTTATTCGCGAGCATAAGAGTTATCAAATTGATTTAGTCATTGAAACAAGTTTACAAGAAGGTATGGTGACGCTAAATCGTTCATTGGCAGATTTAGTGGTGCAAAAGTTGGTAACGCTCGAAGAAGCAGAATTAAAGTCGACAAATCCAACGGAATTACGAATATTATTACAACGAATGCAAACGCAATAAAAGCCACTAACGAAAAAATCCCAAACTTCAAGCATCAAATAACAAATAAATTTCAATTTTTGGGCATTCGAATTTATATAGTGGATATTATTTGGTATTTGAGATTTGGTGCTTATGTCGTTAGTGGTTAACCCTATACCCTTATGAAGTATCAATACGTTGCACGGACAAAAACAGGCGAACTCCAAACAGGTATGGTAGAAAGCGTAAGCCGTGAAGCGGCGTTCCAAACGCTCTCAGGTCACGATCTGTATGTATTAAACATCCAGCAACCCGAGGGGGCCGGTTGGTACACGCCACTTCTTAACTACATAAAGCGAGTACGGTATTTAGACGTAGTAATTTTTACGCGTCAGTTCGCAACGATGCTCGATGCCGGAGTGACACTGGGTAACTCACTGAAAATTTTGTACGAACAAACACGTAATGTATTGCTCCGAGAAGTGATTTTCGAAATTTCTGGGGATATCGACAGTGGTCTTGCGCTGTCGCAGGCGCTCAGCAAACACAAGCAAGTTTTTTCAGAATTTTACGTGAGTCTCATACGCTCCGCAGAAATTACTGGCCGCCTCGATGAGGTAACAAGCTTTTTGGCAGATTATATGGAAAAAGAACATGCTACTCGTTCAAAAATAAAAAATGCACTAATCTATCCGGCATTTGTCGTCGCGTTGTTTTTTGTCGTCGGGGGGATTTTAATTGGGGTAGTGTTCCCACAGATTGGTCCAATATTCGAAGAAGCGGGAGTGGTGCTGCCGTTTGCAACGCAGTTGCTCTTAGGTGCGGGGTTATTTATTTCGAATTGGTGGTTTGCGATTATTATCGTCGCAATAATTATGCTGGCGATTATTATTGATTATGCACGGAGCAAAGAGGGCCGCATCGTATTTGATGAATTAAGTATTAAAATTCCCGTATTGGGACTGTTATACAAAAAAATTTGCGTTACAAGGTTTGCGGAATCGGCAAATGTGTTAGTGCGTGGCGGCATCCCCCTAACGCAAGCAATTGAAATTAGTAGTCATACTATTGGGAATATTGTGTATCGTGAAGCGTTACATAACGCCGCAGAAGGTATACGGCGCGGCGATTTATTGTCCAAGATTCTCGAAGAGAACAGCGCGAATTTTCCACCAATGGTTTCGCAAATGATCGCAATCGGGGAATCAACCGGAAAACTTGAAGAAATGTTAGGGCGTGTCGCAAAATTTTATACACGTGAGGTCGACGATACGGTCGCAAACCTCGTGGAGTTAATCCAGCCGGCACTGATGGTGGTGATTGGTGTGTTGACTGGCCTTTTGTTTGCGGCAATCTTGCTCCCGATTTATAATTTAGTACAGGTGTTTTAATAAGGGTATAGCCAATAACCGCCAACGAAAAATCCCAAACTTCAAGCATTAAATAACAAATAAATTTCAATTTTTGGGCATTCGAATTTATATATTGGATATTATTTGGAATTTGGTATTTGAGATTTGGTGCTTATGTCGTTATGCCCACATTCGTAGTATGCTATGATAAATAAGATGAATAATAAAAAAGGCTTTACATTAATTGAAGTGTTGACCGTGGTTGCCATTATCGGGCTACTATCTTCGATCGTGTTGGTGGGGTTAAGTTCGTTCCGTTCACGTGGTCGCGATGCGCGTCGTATCGCAGATGTGCACGAAGTGCAAACCGCGCTTGAGTTATTTCATACAAAAAGGAGTCAATATCCCGACGATGCAAGCTGGGCAAATCTAGAAAAGCAATTGAAGAGCGAGGGGATAGGCGTAACAAAGCTCCCCAAAGATCCATCAAGCAATCGTACTGGGTTCACCGATCAAGACCAATATGGGTATAAGGTCTTCGCAGAAGGACAAAAATATATCCTACGCGCGAAACTCGAAGACCCCAATAACCCCGCATTAAACGACGATATTGACAGCGCCGATATTCCTGGTGTGGGAATCGATTGTAACGACCCGTATTATTGTTTGCAATTCTAACAGCTACGAATACAAAAGCCACTAACGAAAAAATCCCAAACTTCAAGCACCAAAGAACAAATAAATTTCAATGATTAAAATTCGAATTTGTTTTATTGGATATTATTTGGGATTTGAGATTTAGTGTTTATATCTTTAGTGACTGAATACGATGACCGCAATCATTTTATTTATTCTAGGACTCGTTTTGGGCAGTTTTTTAAATGTCATTGCCGTACGATATCGTCCGGATGGGGAGATTTTTGGTCCAAAAACTATTGGTGGGAGATCGCGTTGCCCGGTATGCCACAAGCAATTGTCATGGTACGAACTTGTACCGCTCGTGAGTTACGTCTTGCTCGGCGCACGTTGTCGGCATTGTAAACATCTTATTGCAGTACATTACCCGTTAGTAGAAATATTCTCCGGCCTTGCGTTGCTTCTACCGTTTTTATTATTCGAGCGTTGGCATGTGCAGACATTAATATTGGGAGGAGTGAATACCGCATGGTTTCTCCCACTTGCGGGTGTTTGGGTCGTAGCCGCACTGCTGTTGTTACTTTTAGCGCTTATTGATGCACGGTGGTCAATAATACCCGATAGTCTGAATATTGCGATTGCGGTTTTGGGAGCAGTTAAAATAACAATCATCATATTACTGAACCCGTTCAATGGTGGTGTGGGCTCCTTTCTTGGGAGCTTTGCGATGATTGTTGGCCTAGCAGATGCCGTGCTTTTGAACCACATTGTCGCGGCGCTGGCGGGCGCACTGTTTTTTACTGCAATTATTATATGGACTCGCGGCGAGGGTATGGGCTGGGGAGATGTTAAGCTTGCAGCCGCGCTCGGACTGCTTTTGGGGTACCCCGATATTATTTTTGCGCTTGCGAGTGCATTTTTCTTGGGGGCGCTGTACGGGATTTTTACGATGCTCACAAGAAAGAAGACAATAAAAGAAGCAGTACCATTTGGGCCATTTATAGTACTCGGTGCAGTAGTGTTGGTGTTATGGGGGGAACGATTCTTGGCATGGTACTTTAGTGTGTTTAATTAGGGCAAGCTTCTAGTTTAGTGGTGAGTTATTAGACGTTGCACACGATGTACATGAACCCTACAATAAGAGTATGGCAAGTACAGAAAAGATGCGTGGGTTTACACTTACTGAGACATTAGTCACGGTGTCGGTGATCGTGCTCATGAGTAGTTTCCTGATTCTTACGAGTAGAAGCGGTCAAGACCAGATACAGATATTTAAAGAAAAAGCGAAATTCATTGCAGCAGTTTCGCGTGCACGTTCGTTGGCGCTGCATACAGTTCGTGGCGAGAGGCAAGAGTGTGGTTATGGTGTGCACGTTATCGACGAAACACAGTATGTGCTGTGGTACGACACGGCAAGTGTGCCTGAATGCGGAGATCGTAACACCACATACGACGGCCCATGGGAAAATGTGGAGTCTATTATCGCGTTGCCGAAAGGATTACGGTTTCGCAATGTTAACGACCCCGACGCACTAAAAACGATTTTATTTATTCCACCAGACCCCGAGGTAGTGTTAAGCCCAAAAACAACAAAAACTGGGTCATGGAAAATAACCATTGGTAATAATTCGGGCAGCGAAACAAGAATCGCAGTCAATCGTTATGGTCAGATTGAATCTAGCGAAGGATATTAAACTATGGTAACCCATCACGCTAATTTTAAAACCAAAGCGGGTGTCTCAGTGATACGCCCGCTTAAGCACGAGAAGCGTAAACTTAAAAAAATGCATAACAAAAAAGGTTCAGTATTATTCGAATCATTAATTGCCATTACCATCATTACGGTCGGTTTATTAGGGATGTTTTCGTTGATGACCAAGTCATTGGGGCTTACAAAAGTAATCAGCGATCGGTACGTCGCAGCAAATCTCGCAAGCGAGGGAATTGAAATAATAAAAAATTTAATTGACACCAATATATTAAAAGGTGATGCATGGAATAAGGGTTTGGGGCCCGGTGGGTACGAAGTTGCATATAATATGGATATCAATACTATCGTACGTGCAACAGGGCACGCATTGTTGTATAACGCCGCAACGGGGCTTTATGGGTACGCAGTGGGAAGTGAAACAGCATTTAAGCGAGATGTAGTAATTGATTGGCCTATCGGCAGCCCTGATGAAATGCAAGTAAATAGTATTGTAAAATGGGTTACGCGCGGGGGGCTGCAATTTGAACTGAATGTCGAAGACCATTTTTATAATTGGAGATAACGAAATATGTTCACGATTCCTAAAACTTATAACCTAAAACCTATCGCAGGTTTTACGTTGGTTGAACTACTCGTTGCAATGGGGCTATTTTTGATTATTGTCTCGATTGCGAGTGGGATCTTCCTGCGTTCATTGCGTACCGAGCGTACTGCGGTTGAGCTGCTTACAGTAAATGACAATGCAAGTCTTACATTGGAACAAATGAGTAGAGAATTACGCACAGGAAATAGTTTCGCAAAAATCAGTGATACCGAATTACAGTTTAAAAATTTTTCGCAAGATACGGTGCGGTATCGGTTGGCAGTTGGTGCACGTGGCGAGGGGTTAGTCGAACGGGCAGTAAATAGTGGTGCGTTTGAGGCCTTAACCGCAAATAACATCGATGTAAAAAAATTACATTTTATAGTTCTTGGGAATAGTTCGGGAGATAAATTACAGCCCCGTATTACCATAGCGATGAACGTTGCTGGACGAAGTACATTATTAAAAGATGTGACGACAAATTTACAAATAACTGTAAGCCCGCGTACCGATGATGAATAATGGTAAACTGTATAGTATGGGTAAAGATAAATGGAAAATCTACGGAAAATGGTTTTGGGTGGGAATTGCTATCGGGCTTTTAAATGGTATTGCGGGGATTGTTTTCGGTTTGGCGCTTGCCACAGAAGAAGAGCACCGTGAAGCGGTGTTGATTATTGTGGTGTGGTCTATCGTTTCAGTTATGGGTGCATTCATGCTAACGCAGTGGTTACTAAACACAGGCAATGTTAAATTCTAAATTCTAAATTTGTATTTTCATAGCAATTCGTAAATTTCTGCCCGCAGGTTTACCCGCCGTAGGAGGGCCGGGCAGGCCTGCCTGCCGGCAGGCAGGCGCAGTACATATGCGACACAATAAAGGCCAAATCATGTTACTGGTCGTCATCATACTTTCTGGGACTATTCTCGCGGCAACTGCGATAGCGGGACTTTTGACGTTGCAGGGTTTGCGTCAAGCGGCAAATGCAGGTGAGTCAGTGCGGGCATTATATGCGGCAGACACAGGCATTGAGTGGGGTTTATATCGAAATTTTAAAAACGCAAGTAGTACCAAGCCAGTGTTAAGTAACGGTGCGGAGTTCGAGGTGGTTGCTGGCGTGGGAGTAATACGTTCAACGGGGTTTTCCAATGACAAGCGTAGCGTCGCTCGTGCATTTGAGGCAGGATTTTAACATGAAAAAACAGCTAGCGAAAGATTTTTTTAAATTCGAGATAGTATGTGCGTTAATTATTGTATTGGCGCTAGGTATTTTTTCGTTTGTGCAAGCTGCAGACATTATTTCGGCGCAATCGGGTGCTTGGAATGATCCGGCAACTTGGGTTGGCGGTGTGGTGCCGGTTGATGGGGATAATATCACTATTGCTGCAGGTCATACCGTTACAGTAACAGTAGAGACAGTTATCGCGGGGGGGTCTACGTTAACCGTAAATGCTACGGGAATTCTCGCACTCGGCGCAAATAACTTCACCTTCAATGGCACCACCATCATCAAC
>CAYJQG010000019.1:0-9567 GCA_964372325.1 uncultured Candidatus Saccharibacteria bacterium | reverse complement strand
ATCACGATTGACGGTGGGGCAACGCTCTCAATCTTGGGAGGTCATACGTTGCGGGTAGATGGTGCATTCAACAATAGTGGCACCTTGAATCAAACCGGTGCGGGATCTATTATCATATTCAACGCATCGCCCATCACCAATTCAGGAACGATTAATATTTCAACGATCAGATTCAATCTTGCTGGCGCACAAAGCGTGACCGGAGGAGGGGCAATCATCGGAACAACCGTGACGCTCGATAATGGTGTGACCCTAAGTTTCACATTCGCACCCGTTGTGACCTGGACAACATTCACCGTGAATGCCGGAACAATTCTCGCACTCGGCGCAAATAACTTCACCTTCAATGGCACCACCATCATCAACGCAGGCACCATCTCTTCCGGAGGAGGAATATTCCGTACGACCGTAGCCTCAACACTGGATCAACGGGGAACGTTTTCCGCGCCGTTAAACGTTGTTTCAAATACGCTGATTGTACAAGATGGCATAGACGTAGTCGATGTGCACGCGGGAACAATCACGATTGACGGTGGGGCAACGCTCTCAATCTTGGGAGGTCATACGTTGCGGGCGAATGGAAACGTGACAGTGAATGGCGAACTTGATCAAACCGGTGCGGCGTTTTTTGTATTTGGTGGCGCAACGCTCACAAATAATGGATCTTCGATTCTTGTTTCAGACACAAGCTTTACGGCCGGAGTTCATACACTCGTAGGCAGTGGTACGTTTGGTCCGGAAAGCGTGATTACAATAGCGAATGGCGTAACGGTTATTGTCACGTGTCTTCTGGGGGGTGGTCACACGATAGGCCGCGTGGTGATTCTTGCTGGCGGAACATTTGATATTACGGGCTGTACATTATCAATACGAAGCATAAATATAAACCCGATAGATAATGGCGGAATATTTACTACAACGGGGAGTACGATTGCATATGAAAGTGTTCTTGGGGGGCAAACGGCATCAGATGTCAATATTGCGTATAACAATTTAACGATCAATAATGCCTTCGGCGTAGTACTCGGTGGAGCAATAGTGGTAAGCGGAACAGTAACATTAACGAACGGTGTGTTTGCGACAGGAAACTTTCTGACCATGGGAAACGGCGCAGCGATATCGCGAGGTGGGGGGTCACTCACGGGCGTGCTTGTGCTTGCGGGAGTCATGAATCTTATTTATACGAACATTGTAGGGCTTATAGCGGGTGTTGAAATGCAGCCGGCAATCAATGATTTGACAATTATTGGTCTTGGAGGAGTAACGATTGGTGCGAATGTGACAGTGAACGGAACTTTGACGTTGAACGGTGGTCCTATCACCACAAACGCAAATATATTAATAATAGCAGCCGGTGGAAGCGTCGCGCGAACGGCTGGGCACATTATTGGAAATTTTCGAAAAAATGTTGGAGTGGGGGCGGGGGTTGTTCGCACATTTGAAATCGGTACAGGAACAAGTTATACGCCAGTGACAGTGACGTTTGGAAATGTCACGGGAGCGGGGATGCTCACTGCGACAACGGTCGCAGGCGATCATCCCAATATAGCAACTTCAGGACTTATCCCAACCGCAAGCGTTAATCGGTACTGGGTTCTCACAAACGGAGGAGTAATATTTACAAATTATAGTGCGACATTTCAATTCGTGTCTGCTGATCGGGATGCGAATACTACTCCATTAGAATTTATTATTGCGAAGCGTGATGCGGGGAGCGTATTATGGCAGTTAGCAGACATGGGGGTGCGCACAACAACGAGTACGCAAGCGGTAGCAATGGTAGGATTTAGTGATTTTATTATTGCGAATATAAGTGCATCTTCTGGCGGTGTAACTCCAGTGCAAAATTTTGGTGCACAGTCTACGGTGACAGAGGGCAGAGAGACATTGTTTAGTGTCCCGTCGGTGAATATTGAAGCGATAGATAGAATAGACCAACAAACGACGAAAGTTACGTTATATATAATGCCCGGGACATCGATCCAGATGGATCTAAATCCACGGGTATTGGTTATAGCGGGCACTGATACGAGAAATTTGCGCATGCATGAGATTTGTGATGTATTACAACATAAATTATTGATTACGAACCCTAGTGCTATTTCGGTGTCGGTAATGTTGCGCTTAGATGCCCAAATATTCAATTGCCCATATATAGGGACCAATACACAATTTCGCGATCAATCCATCGAGCGAGGTGGGAAAGTGTGTTTGGTTGAGGACCAAACGAGAACTACTGAGAGAAACGATATAACAATACACAATGCGCGCACCGCAACTGAATCTGCGGGGTTAGACCTGCGTACAAAAAACCAAGACATTGTGGGAAACTTATTGCCGGTTGTAGTACGCGCCATACAAGCGATTAACGATGAGCACGACATACTCATAAGGCAGCAGCAATTATTTTTGCGTATTGAAGAACGATTACCTCGTGCACAACTCAGCATTGATCGGCGGAAAATATTGGCAGATGCAATTACACGCGCACTTTTTGACCTCGGTGTAGCATTGCGTAATAACGAAGCAGAAAAAGCGCGCGCGGTTGCATATCAAAGTGCCCTAGAGCGATATCGAACAATATATATTGGAAGTCGGAACTCCGAGCTTGCGACAATACTGCGTGAGTTCGAAGAACGCGGAGCGGATCTCGGACGTTCTTGCGAATCACTGCCCACATTAAGTCTTTTATCAAATGCACCGTTACCCGCAAGATTCGAACGAGAAGAGTAATACAACTTCAAGCACCAAGAAAAAATTCCAAATCTCAAGCATCAAATAACAAATAAATTCCTAATTTTTTAAAATTCGAATTTATATTATTGAATACTATTTGAAATTTGGTATTTGAGATTTGGTGCTTGAACCTATGGAAGCTTAGTTTGTCCACGCAAGGTTGATATGATCAACGAAATAATCCCACCCCGCACCAAATGGAGCGTCAGTGGGCACAACCGCTTGCATGGTAAATGCTCCAGGCGTAACTCCGGCGGTTAAAAATCCAAAATTATTTGAATAGGCATTGTCGATTAACATATAATTTCCAGGTGGTATCGACTTACCCTCCCAGGAAATAATTTCCTGTCCCTGTTTAAAATTCCAGTACATTAGCTTTCCGAGGAGATTAACAAAGTCATTAAGGTTGCCATTAATACGGACAATGGTAATGGCGTGGTCGACAAATTTTGGGTCTCGGGCGTTTACCGCGGCAATGTATGCAGGTATTCCCCAATACTCATAAAATGCAGCTTCGAGCGTTGAAGTGTCCTCGCAATCACCAGCTCGTTCGACAACGGTTTCAGTGGGAGATTGGCGATAATCTGGGCCAGGGCGACCGTCGCCTACAAGGATTCCTTTTGGGGCGCCCTGTACCTCTTCGTCATCAAAACGATATTTGATATTGCGCTCGACCCAATAATAAAATGACGCAGCTTCATCAATGCTGATGGCGTTATCATTATTAAAATCAAACTCTTTAAAAAATGCATCAAGAGTTTCGGGGACGAGGTCGGGTGATGGCGAGATAGATTTAATTTTCTGTAAAAGGTTTTGCGGTTTTGGGATTTCAGCTGATGCAAGTGCGACTTCAGCTTGTTTCTGTAATTGTGGAGCCGTCTTGTCAACTTCTCGAGTTGCTTCGACTACTTTTTCTTGTGTTTGTGGTGGCGGTAGTTTGACAAGGGTTGTTTCTGGAGGCGGCGGAGTTTTTTCTTGAAATTTTTGAGTAGGGGGGAGTAGTCGCGCAATATGTGGTGGGATTGGGGGTACTGAAGCCGTTGTAGGTGGTGGCGTTTCACGGGTGGGTAATTGCGATGAATCTTGAGGAGGTTGTTGTGTAATCTTGGGGACGAAGCGCGCTGGGGGTTGTGGTGGAAGCGGCGGGGGGATTGGTGTTGGAGATGATAAGGGAGTTGGAATTGGAGAAATGGCGGTATCTCGAGAAACAGCGATGGGAGATCCGGGCGTAAGTGGTAGGGAAAGTGGTGTTGGTTGCGGCGAAAGATGGGGCGCAACATAAAAAATCCCAACGGTTGTGCCAATAACAGTTATGGCAAGAATTGCAGCGAATGTGGTAAAAAATCCTTTATGCATAGATGTTCATAATTTATAGCGTAAAGTCGTTACCAAATGGGGTGCTGTCGCAAACATCGCCCTTGCCATCGCCATCAGTATCAGTTTGGGCAGGGTTAGAAATATTGGGGCAGTTATCAATGGCATTAGCGATTCCGTCATGATCCTTGTCGCCCTGGGGGTTCGGGCCGAAATAATTAATAATTTGTGGTTGTGTTATTGGTGGGAGAATTACGTCGTTGGTCGTCGGTGTCGGCGACGTTGTTATTTCAGGCGCTAGTACGTTGTTGAGTAAATCGGTATTGACGGCACCAATGGTTGGGGGTTGTATTGTGGGGGTAGTATTTTCGGTGGGGGGTGCCCCTGGGTTTTCGAAGCGTTCCGCTAACTGTGCCCGCGTTTCAGCGACAACGGTATCGGTAATAAATTGTGCAAGTGCTTCAGTTGCAAATTCGCCCTGGACTAATATTGCGCGCGTACGACTCAATTGTTGATAGTCGGTGAAAATTGTTGCACGCGTAGATTGCAGTTCGGCAAGTTGTACCTGCGACTCATAAAGCGCAAGATATGCCGGATAATAGGAGTTGGTATAAAAGTCACTGAGGATTTCTGTTCGATGATCGAATTGTTGTTGCGCGAGGTCTCGCGCAGTTTGCGCACTTTCTTCGTTATCCAGAAGCGCAACCAGTGCTTCATACGCTGAGTAGTAATTCGTATTCGCCTCATTCCATTGTTCGGTAGTATGTGCAAAAGCGTTTGTCCGTTCTTGTGTGAGATTTTCTGCGGCGTGGGTTGCAGCGGCATTGTCGAGTAACTCCTGCTCTCGTTCGGTAATCGACACTACGAGACGCTGGATGATTTTTTCGAGATATTGCCCTTCGGCATCGGTGCGATCTTGAATTGCGGTATTGATTGCAACGTCGAATAAACCAATGCCGGTTTTAATACGTTGTTTTAATAGTGTTGCAGTGTTTGGGGCAATCGAGGGAGAATCTTGAATAAGCGCGGCAGCGTTACCGATGTGCTGTGCAAAACCCGCTTGCGCAACAGCAATGCCATTCGCCGCAAGTCCTTCATCGCGGATAATTGCCTTTAGTTCGGCGATGCGTTGGTTGGCAAAATTCATTTCCAGTAGCACTTTTTTCGCAGGGTCAAAAGTGAAAAGCGTTTGCAGGCTTTCGGCAAGAATCTTCATCGGGTAAAACGGGTTTCCCGGCAAAAGCCCCGGTGGCGGAAGAGCGATGGCGTGAGGAGAACCCCCTGCGGGAATTTGCGCAAATGATATTTGTGGGTGAGTAACGACGACCAGTGCAGTAAGAAAGTAAAAAAAAGAATATAATATTGTACTCATTATATTGACTATAGAATCATTATATCAGGTTATTTAGCGCGTTGTGTCCCAAAGACTTATTAACAGTACATACAGTTTCTTTGTAATGAGAAAAAGCATAAAATATAATTATGGCTTCACTGGTAAGTTTTCTAAAAAAAGAATCATTGATTGTTGCAACGGTAGTCATACTCGTGGCATTGGCGTTGGTTTGGGGGGGCTGGTGGTACGGCGAATAAAAAAATAAAAAAAGGGAACGTGAATGTCGGAATCCCTCTGTTTGATACTAATGATGTCACACCGCCTTTTTTTAATTTTGAGTCTTTTTTCAATGGCGATGATAACGTTGATGAAGAAAATGAAGGTGATAACAATGAAAGTGGTAACGAAGGGAATACAGGGCCTTCGGAAACCCCTACAGAGACAGAGGAGGAAGAAAATTCGGATCTGTTTGTCCCGTATATCCCGGTCAACAGTCAAGGTGGGGGAGAATATGGTGCTGCGACGGAACTCGAAGTAGCCAACGAGTGATCCGGATCTGTATATCCGGTATACCCCGGCTGACAGACAAGATCCGGGGTCATATAAATAGTACGATGCAATTGACGGTAACTGATGATTTACCAAACTCGATTCCATCTCAAAACACGGAATTTTCCGGTTCGGTTGTTCCTTTGGGATCCGGAATTCGTTTCGCCGCCTCCGCCTTCGACAGAGCAATCTACGCCAGTCAGCGAAGAGAACCTTTATGAATTATAAGAAACCCGTACCCTACGCACGAGATGGGAATGGTAATCCAATAGGGGCTATTATGGAGTTGTGATTCTCTTTTCTGCGGTACGTAAAGTAATCAGCGAACAATATGGTGGCACTTATGCCGCCATTGTTGTTATAGTAGAAAAATGGTGGAAAAAGCAGTAGCAAAATTGCGTATTAAAAAATTAAAAAACGAGATCAATCGATATCGCTATGCCTATCACGTAGAGGATAAATCATTGATCTCGGATGAGGCGCTTGATTCCTTAAAAAAGGAATTATTTGAATTAGAGCAACAATTTCCGGAGTTCATTACAGCGGATTCTCCAACACAACGCGTCTCAGGTAAGCCACTCGACGAATTTAAAAAAATAACGCATGTTGCGCCGATGATTTCGTTAAATGATACGTTTTCCGAAGATGAAACACGCGGCTGGCTCACGCGTCTCGAAAATTATCTCAAGGCGCCGGTGTCTCAAACAAACGATACGTTTTATTGCGAATTAAAAATCGATGGGCTCGCCGTGGAGTTGGAATATGAAAATGGCCTGTTTGTGCGCGGTGCAACGCGTGGTGATGGTCTTATTGGCGAAGACATTACGCAAAATTTAAAGACTATCGAAGCGATTCCGTTGAAGCTCGAAGGCGACTACCCGAAAAAATTAGTGGTGCGCGGGGAGGTTTTCCTCACTAAAAAAGAATTTACGCACATCAACGAAGAGCAAGAAAAAAAAGGAGAGAAAATATACGCGAATCCAAGAAATGTTGCTGCCGGATCGCTGCGACAACTCGATCCCAAAATCACCGCGTCTCGGAAACTTGACTCATTTGCCTACGACATCGTAAACAGATATTCCCTGAGCGAAGTCGAAGTTGGACCGTCATTGCGAGCGATCAGTAGATCGCGTGGCAATCTTACCTATAGCACCCACGAATCCGAACACATCGCCCTTAAATCGTTCGGCTTCAAAACAAACCCCGACAATAAACCCGCAGGAACATTGGAGGAAGTTTTTGCGTTTCATGACTACTGGGCAAAACATCGAGACAAATTACCATACGAAATCGATGGCGTGGTCGTTTTGGTAAATGACAACGCAGTGTTCGAGCATGCGGGGGTAATTGGCAAAGCGCCGCGCGGAGCAATTGCATATAAATTTCCCCCACGCGAAGCAACAACTGTAGTAGAAGATATCACCGTGAGTGTTGGCCGCACTGGTGTTATAACTCCTGTTGCGGTATTGCGCGGAGTGGTAGTCGGTGGGGTAACGGTTACGCACGCAACACTCCATAACGCCGATGAAATTGAGCGCCTCGGTGTGCGTATAGGGGACACGGTCATCGTGAGTCGTGCAGGAGATGTTATCCCTAAAATTGTGCGTGTGCTCCCCGAGCTACGTACGGGAAAAGAAAAAGTGTTCCGCGTGCCAACCCATTGCCCGGTCGATGGTTCGCGTATTGTACGCGACGGAGTTGCGTATCGCTGTGAAAATCGAGAATGTGGTGCGCAAGAGCGTGAACGCATGTACCATTTTGTCTCTCGTAAGGCGTATAACATTGATGGGTTAGGACCTAAAATTATCGATCGATTCTTAGACGAGGGACTTATTGCAGATGCCGCAGATCTTTTTACGTTAAAGAAAAGTGATATCGAGACATTAGAGCAATTCGGCGAAAAATCTGCACAAAATATTATCGACGAACTCAAGATAAAAAGAACAATTACACTTGAGCGATTTATGTATAGTCTCGGAATTGTACGCGTTGGCGAAGAAACCGCCCGAGTGTTAGCGCGTGATGTTACGACGTCGCTGTCATCCCAGCGGAAGCTGGGATCCATTTCGTTGTCGCAAGTATCAATTTTTTTTAAATCGCAATCCCTTGAGCAGCTTCAAGAGCTCCCCGATATCGGCCCAGTGGTTGCAAAAAGTATTTACGATTGGTTCCATGATAAGCGGAATATCAAATTTATCGAAAAACTCGAGCGCGTTGGTATTGTTATTGCGAGCCCCGAGCGCATCGAGAGGGGGAGTAATCTCTTCGCGGGCAAATCCTTCGTTCTTACAGGAACGTTAAAATCTATGAGCCGCGATGAGGCAAAAGAAAAAATTCGTGCACTCGGCGGCGACGTCAACGAATCAGTCTCAAAAAAGACGACCTATGTTATTGCCGGCGAAAATCCTGGTTCAAAATTCGAAAAAGCCCACACGCTTGGCGTTACGGTCATCGACGAAGATGCGTTATTGAAAATGTTGATAGATCGATAGCGCGTGAGATATGAAGACCCTTTAGCCCCCTTGTTATTTTCAGCAACTTGATGCATAGGTTATTAAGAATTTATATAGCGAGGATAATTTAGGATATTAGTATCAGCGAAGATATTAGTCTGAGTGATCAATATCGCGCATTCTTATGCTTAAGCACAAGAATGCGCGATATTGAGATATGAATAAGGAATAAACAATAAACAATAAACAATTAATAGATATAAATGATTATGTTAGTAAATAAAGGCTCGAGACCATATCAATTATTGCGAGTACTATTGATGAGCGGCGGAGTGCTGTTGTTGTCGACTATTGCTCCGATGAGCGGAGCGTTAGTGGTCAGCGAAGTACTCAAGGCATATTTTAGGAAAAAACGGTTTGAACGTGAACGATTTTTACAAGATTTAAGACGTTTGCAGGAAAAGAAGCTGGTCAACTTTAAGGTATTAGGGGGCGGGAAGATTCAAATCACTTTAGCGGAAAGAGGACGGCGAAAAAAGTTGGCATATGATATCGATGCGATGCAATTAAAGAAACCAATGTATTGGGATGGGAAATGGCGATTGGTGATGTTTGATGTCCCTAGTAAACAAAAAAGACTTAGCGAGGCGCTGCGGCGCAAACTCCGAGAACTAAGATTTTATAGGATGCAGAAGAGCGTATTCCTGACGCCATATCCATGCGCCAACGAAATCGATTTTATCGGTTCGTATTTTGGACTACGTAATAATATATTATTACTTACCGTTAGTCATTTCGAGGGCGAAGAAAAACTGCGTCATTATTTTGGAATTTAAGCAATTTGAGCGCCGCAAGGAAAATAACAATAAGGCTAAATACTAGTGAGTAATGAATATTAAGTAATTACGAGTAATGGTTAATCGCGCATTCTTGTGCTTAAGCACAAGAATGCGCGATTAACGAATGCGCGATTGACGTGATTGTGAAATATGGCAGGCAGATGTATGGTCGGCAGGGGGGGTCAATAATAATTTTTTGGTGGGTGTATGAAAAACTCTGAGTTGCGAAACTCCAGCTTCAAAGTGGTGTTTTGGGTAGACACATTTGGCGAGGTGTAACCCCTCACGCCTAAGCGAGCGTAGCGCCGAGACATTGCTTTTCGCGAGACCGCTTCGCCAGCTT
>CAYJQG010000018.1:0-19915 GCA_964372325.1 uncultured Candidatus Saccharibacteria bacterium | reverse complement strand
ACATGCACTCACACCATGACCCCAATATTTGGAAGTCGGACTTCCAAATATTGGGTGGCGAGAAGAAAGAACGGTTTCTTCTCGAGACCAGATTGAAATTCGGCAATTCGTTCATTGGTCGCACCTTCTGCACGCAGCCGTTTTTCAGTGAGTATCACCCGTGAAGTATAATCACTCTCGCTCCATGGACTGCCTTTGCAAAAACCAACATCAGACTTGGCTCCCGAATAACATTTTGCCTCTGATGTCCTTGAATTTTGGCTGCGACTAGTCGCAAAAAATCTCAATAGGCCTGCCTACCGGCAGGCAAGTCGCCTAAAATTCAAAAAAATTTAACCAAAAGCTTATCCGTGGAGCCGAGTCTATTATTTTTCTCGTTTTTTGTGTTATCCACACCTTGTCCACAAATTCCACTGTTTGTGCATTTTTGTATTGCAACGGAGAGAGGTGTAAAATTATCCACATGGAACTTGAATCACTGTGGCAATTAGTTTTGAGTGATCTTGAATTACAAATTTCACGGCCAAATTTTGTCACATGGTTAAAGTTTAGCCGCTTGGTCAATTACGAAGACGGCGTCGCCTTTGTTGCACTGCCAAATACCTTCACTAAAGAGTGGGTGCAAAGTAAATACCAAAAAATGATTTTGGGATCTTTGCGTCAACACCAAGAATTGATTAAATCTACCCAATTCCTTGTGCAAAGCACTAACATTCCCATTATTAAGAAAACTATTGAGCCGAAAGCTACGTCGCAATTCGTAGCCCAAATGGGCTTTGATGAGTTTCGTGTTGATGCAGACACCAACCTTAACCCCCGCTATACGCTCAACTCGTTTATCGTCGGTCGTGCGAATGAGCTCGCCCATGCTGCCGCTATGGCAGTCATCGATACCATCGGCACTAAATACAACCCCTTCTTTATTTACGGTGGTGTTGGGGTGGGAAAAACCCATCTTCTACAAGCGACCGGAAATGCCATTAAAGAGAAGTATCAGGGGCGGGTTAAAGTGCGGTATGTTTCCTCGGAACGATTTACCAACGATGTTGTTGCGGCAATGCGCAATAAACGCATGGATGACATTAAAGAAAAATATCGCACAGTTGATGTATTGATTATCGACGATATTCAGTTTATCGGCGGCAAAGTGCGCACTGAAGAGGAATTCTTTCACACTTTTAATGCACTTTACGAACAAAACAAGCAGATTATTATTTCCTCCGACCGGCCACCACGCCACATCCCCACCCTTGAAGAACGCTTGCGTTCACGTTTCCAGGGAGGAATGATCACCGACGTCGGTTACCCCGACTACGAACTCCGCCTTGCGGTAATTAAAACCAAACTCCAAGAACGGCAAACTTCGCTACCGGAGCCCGTCCTTGAATTTATCGCCACAAAAGTACAAAAGAATTTTCGAGAAATTGAAGGAATATTGAATCGATTATTATTTTACCAACACTCCACCAAACAAGAAGTTTCCTTAAGGCTTGTCGAGCAAATCGTACGCGAAACCATACAACAACCCTCTCGCAATAGTTCCCCTGAGGAAGTTATTAAAATTGTTGCCGACCATTTCCAAATCCCCATTGCTGATATTGTTGGGAAAAGCCGAAAAAAAGAACTTATTGAACCGCGGCAGGTTGCAATTTATCTTCTCCGAGAACTACTCGACCTCTCTTACCCATGCATTGGTGATAAACTAGGGAACAGGGACCACACCACCGCTATCTATGCGTACACAAAAATCTCAAGAGAGCTTACTAAAAACCCCGAATTAAGTCAGCGAATACTCACGCTTCGAGATATTATTGTTCGCGAGGGATAAGTTGTGGGGGACTGTGAGGTATTTTGCTTTTCCCGTCTCATTACTTGCTTTATCCCAAACATATCAAATACAATGCACAATAATATCCACAAGAAGTTTTTCTATTTGCGCGTGATTCTATGATATCTTTTTATAGTTTTCCACACATTACACCACATACTATTATTACTACTATTTTATGAAGTTAATAATATTAAAAAAGAACTTACGGGATGCACTGGGGATTATTGAGCGAGCGGTCGCGCAAGAGAATACTCTCCCTATTCTTCATTCCTTTGTTTTAAAAACAATCGACGGAAAAATTGCCTTAGAAGCAACGAATCTTGAAATAGCTATTACTACTATCGTATTTGGAAAAATTATCGATACTGGTGGAATCGCACTACCTTTTTCTGCTTTCTCTACTATTGTATCCGCTATTACTAGCGAACGTATTAATTTAGAAGTGAATACTCATACACTGCTTATTTCTACTGATAATTATAATGCAAAAATACAAGGAGTTTCATTACAAGATTTTCCTATTATTCCAGTAATAGAAAATCCAAAAGCAACTTTTACCATTCAAAGTGATGTATTATCGTCGGCACTTACTCAGGTTGTTCCCGCTGCGCAATTTTCGGAAATTCGTCCTGAGCTTGCAAGTATTCTTTTTTTATTTCAACTCACTACTATAAAACTCGTTGCAACTGATAGCTTTCGTTTAGCTGAAAAGACATTATTCGAACAGCAATTTTCAACTCAAGCGAAAGAATTAGTTAAATTTATTATTCCTTTAAAAACAATTCACGAAGTTATACGTGCATTTAAAGAGGGTGGGGATGTTACGATTACTATCGACGAACATCAAGTATTATTTTCTACATCAAACACACGAATTATTTCTCGAATTATTGATGCGGTGTACCCCGATTATGAACAAATTATTCCTCATCAACATGAAACTCAAATCGAAATCGAACGAACTCAGTTTATACAAGCAATAAAACTTGTGAGTAGTTTTAGTGGTAAGCTCAATGACGTGCATTTACGTCTGGGGTCGGATAAAAAAGTTATTGAATTATTTTCCTCCGACCAATACCTTGGTGAGAATAAATATTTAATCGCCATTAAAGGAGAGGGCGCTCCGATTGAAGATGTTTCATTTAATTGGAAATACCTCATTGATGGGTTGCGTGTGTGCTCCGGTGACCAGCTTACGTGTTGGTTTAACGGGGTACTGAAGCCGGCGCTGTTTCGTGTAGTGAATGATGCGTCGTATGTGTACGTAGTGATGCCGATCAGACTGAGTTAAATTCCCGTAATTGGCGTATTTCTTTGTTGCTTATAAGTTTTATATTTATATGAAAATTCTTGGCATTGACCCCGGGAGTTCTCGTATGGGGTATGGCCTTATTGAAGATGAGGGTGGACTTACCGTGCTTGGTTGTGGCGTTTTTGAAATTAAACAAAAAACGATCGCGGGGAAAATAAAAGAGCTAAATAACAAACTCACCTTATTATTAAAAAAAAATCAGCCGCAACTTGTTGCGATTGAAAAGTTATATTTTACTAATAACCAAAAAACAGCAATTGAAGTTGCTGAGGCGCGCGGTGTAATTATTTCATGTATTGTTTCTTGTAATATACCCCTTGTTGAATATGGCCCGAAAGAGATAAAACAAGCGCTTACAAACGATGGTAACGCCGATAAGCGTGGTGTGGCGCGTATGGTTTGTCGATTATTACACTTACCAACTGTTGCGGGGCCAGACGACGTTACTGATGCTTTGGCTATCGCGATCGTTGCTGCGCATCGGTATCGGTTTGAGCAGAAGACTAACGCTAATTAATTATTAGACTTGCTCCCCGATAACATTTCGGCTCTGATGCCCATGAATTTCGGCTACGACTTCGTGAAAAAATCTCAACAGATTCTGTGAATAGCTTTCCATTTTTTCACTTCGTCTCGCTCAAAATTCATGAAAAATCCCTCGAAAGCTTATCGGGGAGCCGAGTCTATTACGAATCTACGAATTTGCTACGAATTTACGAATATTGACGGTGATTCGTAGATTTGTAGTATTTTGGCATTTGACAACTTCGTATAAGTTCATATAATACTCCTATAAATTTATAAAAAGGTCGTGTTTGTTTGTTTTTGGTACATGAATAAAAAAGCAACACAAAAGAAGAAGCCCCTTACCGATGAAGACGAAGAAAAGAAGTGGTTAGCTGATGATATCGACGAAGAAGAAGAGGAAGAAGTGGACGGCGAGATCGAAGAAGACGAAGAAGAGGAGGGCGAAGAGGGGTAAACATGTATTAAAAAAATCCCGCCCCCTAAGTACGTTTTTAGCGTAATACAGTTTACGTTAATACAACGCGCATAGAGGGCGGGATTTTTAATTGTAATTTATTATAAAAAGTGTCAATGTAGCACTATGCGTAGCGGGGTTCGGCGACGAATATTTTTTTATGGCTTTATCGTATGCATATTTTTATCTGCGGGTTTTTTAGTTGTGCTTTTTAAAGACCTCCCTAGTGTCGCAAGTTTCGACGAGCGTAAAGTGGCCCAGTCGAGTAAGATCTACGACCGTACTGGTAAGGTATTACTTTATGAAATACATGGCGAAGAGAAGCGTACGATTATTCCATTTTCTGAGATTCCACGCTCAATCCAACTCGCAACACTTGCGATTGAAGATGTTGATTTTTACACGCACGGCGCAGTTGATTGGAAGTCGATTGTGCGTGCGATATTCGCAAATATTACGAGTGGCGGTATTGTGCAGGGGGGCTCGACCATCACTCAACAACTCGCGAAAAATGCCTTTCTTTCTCCTGATCGTACTATTGTTCGAAAGCTTCGAGAGCTTATTCTTGCGGTGAACCTGGAGCAGAAATATACCAAGGATCAAATTTTAGCATTATATCTTAACCAAATACCTTATGGAGCAAATAGCTATGGGGTAGAGGCTGCAAGCCAAACATATTTTGGTAAATCTGTTTCCAGGCTTTCTTTGGCGCAAACTGCGGTACTTGCGAGCCTTCCTAAAGCTCCAAGCTATTATTCGCCGTGGGGGACGCATAAAAGTGCGCTTATGAATCGAAAGAATACTGTTATCGATCGTATGTTGCGTCTTGGTTTTATTACGGAGTCCGATGCCGAAGCAGCTAAAAAAGAATCTATTGTTATTTTTGCGCAACTTACCGATATTAAAGCGCCGCATTTTGTTATGGCTGTCCTCGATTATTTGCATAATCAATATGGTGAAGCATTGGTCCGGACCGGTGGGTTACGGGTTACCACTACGCTTGACTGGGATATGCAACAAGTTGCAGAACGTCTCGTTGCTGAGGGGGCAAAGCGCAATAGCGAGCTTTATGAAGGTAAAAATGCAGCGCTTATTGCAGAAGACCCGAAGACAGGACAAATACTTGCGCTTGTTGGTTCACGTGATTATTTTGACACTGAAATCGACGGGCAATTTAATGTTGCAACTCAGGGGTTACGACAACCCGGTTCTACCATAAAGCCTTTTGTATATCTTAAAGCATTTCAAGAAGGGTACACCCCCGACACGGTAGTGTTCGACCTTGAAACTGAGTTTGAAACTTCTGACGATGTTACAAAAAGTTATAGACCTCAAAATTTTGACGAAAAGTTTCTCGGCCCCATTACGTTCAAAGAGGCGCTTGCGCAATCACGTAATATCCCCGCAGTAAAGGCATTGTACCTTGTGGGACTTGATGATGTTCTTCGGCTGACAAAAAGTTTCGGAATCTCAACGCTTACCGAACGTAGTCGTTACGGACTTTCGTTGGTGTTGGGCGGTGGAGAAGTAAAGCTGAATGAACTTGTTTCTGCTTACGCAGTATTAAGCCAAGAGGGGGTGTCTCATCGACAGTCGTTATTGCTAAAGATCGAAGATGCAAAAAACCACGTCCTTGAGGGCTACGAAGATAAAAAAGAACAGGTTGTGGAGCCTGAGTACCCAAGGCTTATTAATAACATTTTGAGCGACGTCGAGCTTCGTCGACCATTGTTTCAGAATAGCCTTCGGCTTACCACGTTTGAAAACCATGAAGTTGCCCTGAAGACTGGCACAACAAACGATTATCACGACGCTTGGGCTATCGGGTATACGCCGTCTCTCGTGGTTGGGGTTTGGGCTGGGAATAACGATAATACCCCAATGGTGAAACATGGTACGAGTATTCTCGCCGCTGTTCCAATTTGGAGCGCGTTTATGAATGCCATGATCGCTAAAATACCATCGGACACGTTTACAAAACCTGAACCGGTCTTGGCAGAGAAGCCAATGCTCCGGGGTGTGTATGTGGTGAACAATCAGGTGCACGATTTGCTGTATTACGTTGATAAGAATAACCCACGTGGGGATGCCCCCGAGCACCCCGAAGATGATGGTCAATTTAAAAATTGGGAAGACCCTGTTATCACCTGGCTCCAGGCTCACCCGCTTACCACGATCTCTAATATTGTTGGCGCTCCAATAGCGCAAAAGGGCATTACGGTTCAGATTACTAACCCTACCCAGGGCGCGTTTATTAAAGATAATGTACTCGTCGTTAGTGCGACTATTTATTCCCCTAATGATATTGTGCGAACTGATGTGCGTTTAAATGACGCGGTCCCTGGCAATAGTTTTTTTGAAGAGTTTCGTTTTTCTGGCATGGTTAATGATTTGAGGCAGTACCAATATACTAAACGGTTTATTGTTCGTGATCTTCGACTTCAGAATTCGTTACAGGTTAATGTTGTAGATACGCAGGGGAACACTGGAGGGGCAAGGATTATTGTGTTTCGATAGATATAATGTAACCCCTCACACTGCGTATACCCTTGCCTGACTTTTTAGAAGACCGCCTTGCGAAGGATATGTTTCCCGAACGGATATCGTACTCACGAAAACAGAATAATTTTTTTCGTTCGAACAGCGGGCATGTTCCTTCCGGGATCCGGCTCGATTCGCCCAGCGGCGAATCGGCCTTAAAGTCTCGGCGATTCGCTCCGATTGCGATCGGAGACCATGCCGAATCGCCTCCGACAAATCCCTTCAGAAACATGCCCGCTGTTCTACGCTCGATGTTTTGTTCGTATTTTCGTTTCGAGGTGTTTTTCGAAACGATATCCGTTCTGGAAACATTCGTTATTGCATCTGCCTACTGGCAGGCAGGCCTGTCTGCCGATAGGCAGGCTTGGCTTATAGTCTATTTGTCGAATTATTTCGGAACCTAGACTCCACTAAAGTTAGAAGCCGAGGGCATACTATATATTAAGTTATTAGACTTGCCCCCGAATAACATTTCGCCTATTTTTCTTGAATTTTGGCTGCGACATTGTTAAAAATTTTCGACAGACCTGCCTGCCGGCAGGCAGATACGCTTGTATATGTCTTAAATTTTTAACTTCGTCTCGCCTAAAATTCAAGAAAAATTGATCAAAAGCTTATCCGGGGGCAAGTCTACTATCGAATAGTGTGAGGGGGCACCGAATTTTTTTATTTACGAAATTACGAAAATATACGAAAGTACGAAAAATATTTAAAATTTATTATTGCACGTTATCGCCGTTTTTCCATTTTCCCCCCTCATTTTTCTTTTTTCTGTTGCGTTTCGAATTGTCTTTAGGTTACGATAGAAGCAATGGCTAACAAATTTCAAGATCAAATAGTGAAGTTGCAGCGTGAGTCTGAAGAGCGCACTGCTGAACGCCGCGCGAGCGAGCTCAAGAAGCCTTATATCGACCTTCGCACTGCTCCGTTTGAGCTTGAGGCATTAACTCTTGTCTCGCGCGAGGCTGCGATGCATGCTCGAGTTGCGCCACTCGAGCGACAGGGTCGTAAATTGCAGCTTGCGGTCTTTGATTCTGCCGCCCCAGAGGTCTCCTCGATCCTTAAGACATTAGAAAGCAAACATTTTATTGTTTCGGTATACATTGCTTCACTCTCTGGGCTTCGCGCGATTTGGGAAAAATACGCATTATTACCACACGAGGCCGTGCATATTACTGATGTGCTCACTATCGACGCTGCGCGTTTTGCTTCACTTGGTAAAGAACTTATTACTGTTCCCGCGATTACTGCGGCGATTACCCGTTTTGATTTTGTCACTACTCCCATTGAACAATTACTTGATATTATTTTAGTTGGCGCCTTAACTGCGCATGCCTCCGATGTGCATTTTGAGCCTGAACAAAGTCACGTTCGTTTGCGTTATCGTGTTGATGGGTTACTTGAAGATGTCGCCACCGCAATTCCATTAGATAATTATCATTATATGATGTCGCGCATTAAATTGCTGGGCAAGCTGCGACTTAATGTTGTCGCCGAGCCACAAGATGGGCGTTTTACACTCGCGCTTCCCGAGGGACGTGAGCTCGAAGTGCGTATCTCTGTGATTCCATCGGAGTTTGGCGAGACGGTCGTGCTCCGTTTGTTGTATGCTGAAGCGCTACAGCTTTCGCTCCCGGATTTGGGGTTACGCGCCGATGATCTTGCCATCGTTACTCTCGAGCTCCAAAAGCCCGACGGCATGATTTTAAATACTGGCCCGACTGGTTCTGGCAAAACTACGACGTTATATGTTTTTTTGCGACACAAACAAGACCCAACGTTAAAAATCGTTACTATCGAACATCCTATTGAATACCACCTGCCTGGCATTGAGCAGACACAGGTAGACGAACGTGCAGGGTATACATTTGCTGCAGCGTTAAAATCTATTTTACGACAAGACCCTGATATTATTTTGGTTGGCGAGATGAACGACGAAGCAACCGCCGAAGTTGGGGTTGAAGCGGCTTTAACTGGGCACTTAGTATTTTCTACGGTGCACGCAAACAATGCTCCTGCCGCCATTCCTCGTTTGCTCGATCTTAAAGTAAAACCGTCGAGTATTGGCCCTGCGGTGAACCTTATTATCGCCCAACGCTTACTTCGACGGTTGTGTTTAGTGTGCCGTGTGCCGGCGTCGCCTACGCCATCGCGCCAAATAGCGCTGAAACAATTTTTAACCAAGCTTCCTGCGCGTGTTGTTCGGCCAGAACCAACTGCGATTACCGTATACAGTCCTGGGAAAGATCCGGGCTGTGTAAAGTGCGCAGGTGTTGGGTATAAAGGTCGTGTTGGTATTTTTGAATTGTTTTTATTGGGCGATGAGGAAGAGCTGGCAATTATCTCCGACAGTTCTGAGGCGCACCTCAAGGAATTGGCACGGGCGCAAGGGATGGTTTCTTTACAGCAAGATGGTATTTTAAAAGTAATGGCGGGACTTACGTCATTTGAAGAGGTGGAGAGTACCACTGGCCCTTTACAATTTTAAATAGGACTTATGCAAATGGCACACTTCGTTGTCGCGCCGCACAAAATATCACGAGCGCGTACTAATAAGTACACCCCGTTCTATTTTGTTTGTGCTCCTAGAATTGTGCCATTTGTATAAGTCCTTCGTAATGAGTCTTATTAAACCAAAAAACCATAAAACAGGGTTTTATGGCAGTGTAGTAGTAGACGGACATTGATCTGTGGGCAAAATCTCGCCGTGAGGCGAAAATATAGAAAGACTCTTTTAATAGAATACTAAAAGAGGTTAGAATTTCTTCGAGGAGTGGTCCAGCGTGAGCCAAACCATCCGAAGACTAAAAGAAATTCCTTGCCCACAGATCAATGCCTGTTACGCGTTGAAAAGCCTGCTTTTTTCTGGTGTAGAGAGGCGTCTTTTCTCAAAAAGGTTAGAGTCCCCTCATCAATGCTCTATTCTAGCATAGTAAAAGCCGATTGTCAATTTTTTTTGGGGGTTCCTGGGTTGTATGGCAGTTCTTTTTCCTTGTACAGTAAGTATATGGAGCAAGCAAAACCAAACGAAGAATTAACGGTTGAGTCAGCTCTTCGGCCAAAAACATGGGATGATTATATTGGCCAAGAACATACGAAACGTAATTTGCGGGTTATTTTAGATGCGGCCAAAAAGCGCAACGAATCACCCGACCATCTTTTGTTCTATGGTCAGGCGGGTTTAGGGAAAACTACGCTCGCTTATCTTGTTGCCCAAGATTTGGGTGCTCACTTACGGGTCACTTCTGGGCCAGCTCTTGAGAAAATGGGGGATGTTGCCGCGATTCTTTCTAACCTTGAACCGAACGACGTCTTGTTTATTGACGAGATTCATCGATTGAATCACTTAATCGAAGAAGTGTTATACCCAGCAATGGAAATGCGGAAATTACATATGGTGATCGGCAAGGGTCCTGCGGCGCGAACCCTTTCGCTCGAGCTCCCGCCATTTACCTTACTTGCTGCCACTACGAAACCTCACTTACTTTCTAGTCCACTGCGGTCGCGTTTTGGAGCGTCGTTCCAGTTAGATTATTATGACACCGCAGACATCGAAAAAATCATCGCTCGTTCTGCGATAGTTTTGGGGCTTACCATGGATAGTGCTGCGGTTGCTTTTCTTGCTCGAGCTTCGCGATTTACGCCGCGTGTCGCGAACCGTTTATTGAAGAGGGTTCGTGATTATGCTTCGGTTTCGGACATCTCGGTTATTACCGTAGATACGGTTGTGGCAACACTTGCCATGCTTGAAGTGGATTCGCTGGGGTTAGAATCGCCCGATCGACGGCTGCTCACTACCATTGTCAAGAAGTTTAATGGAGGGCCGGTGGGGATCCATACGCTTGCAGCAGCGATGAATGATGACCCCGACACGATTGAAAATGTGTATGAGCCGTATTTGATGCGGTTGAGTTTTTTAAATAGAACGCCGGCGGGGCGCGTAGTGACGCCTGCGGCATGTGAGCATTTGAATTTGCCAGTTCCAGAAGAAAAACAGCGATTGTGGTAACTGGGCAATCCTATGTATTTTCACAAACGCTGTCTCCTTGCTTACATCCTATTCGCTCCACTCTATTTTTTGATATAAACTCAACGGTTCCCGTTCCTCCCTTCGGGATTTTCCGACCATTGAGTTTATTATCAAAAAATTATCGCTACGCTCATGGATGTATTAGCAACTCGACAGATGTTTGTGAAAATACATAGGATTGCCCGCCCTCTCCATGAGAAGAATGATTCGTAGTACAAAAGAAATGCAAAGTTTTGCTCGTGATGTAGCGAAGCAGCTTTTGGGTGCGAAACCACGACAACATGCAATGGTTATTGGTTTGGTGGGGGACTTAGGTGCGGGGAAGACGACGTTTGCTCAGGGGTTCGCGAAGGCGTTGGGTATACGTCGCCGGATGCTTAGCCCCACGTTTATTATTTTTAGACGATACGCTATTAGCGATTTGCGCTTTGCCGGGTTTTTTCACGTCGATGTTTACCGTATTAAAGAGCCGCGCGAACTATTAACCTTCGGTTTTAAAAAGATTTTTGCTGATCCCCGAAATATTGTACTGATTGAGTGGGCGGATAAGGTGAGAGATTTATTGCCGCACGATACGTTATGGTTACGTTTTGAGCATGGGCTAAGTTTGACAGAACGTGTCGTTTCCGATAGTCTGGGTTGAGACCTTTCATGCAAGGTGGTACGTGAATAGGTTGTTTCGCGAGTTTTTCGGCAAACCACATCCTTTGTTTGCGCAGATTCCGTTCGTGCGCGATAGCGCATTTGATCTGCAACTTCACTATTACTGTCCGCGCTGTCGTGAGCCGCGCAGTGGTAAAGACATTTTGCAGTGCGAACACCAGAAGCGTTGTGCGGCGTGTGAATCTCAGCTTCGCGCGCAAGTGCGCCGCATTTCAACTATCAATCCCCGGCAGTAGCCGGGGATTTTGTTTGTTTTTGTCAACTCCCAATATTTGGAAGTCGGACTTCCAAATATTGGGAGTTGATTGTTTGGGGGGATTTTTGTATATTGTATGCAGTTGTGATGGTTATTTGAAAATGGAGGCAAAAGATGTCTTTTCGCGAAGACGTCGCAGCAACGCGTAAAAAGTTAACGAAAGAGGAATTTGAAGTGCACGGTCGATTGACTGAGGCTGAACGACAAAATGCTTTTTCTACAGCTACGACAAACGAAGCTTTGCGTGAATATCACGCGCAGCTAGCGAAACATTATGCGGCAATGGAGGGAGATGGCAGTACTGAGAGTGCTGCTTATGTGCGGCTGAAGGCCCTAGAGGCTGGGCCTACGCTGCTCCAAAAGTTTTTCTGGGGTGCGCAGAATTTACGTGGGCCATTGGGGTTTTTCTTTGGAGTTACTGCATGGATTTTGAGAATGGTTTTTGGAATTATTAAAACTCCGCTTGCCTGGTTGTATGAAAATATTGGCATTGGATATACTCCCATAGTTATTCCTGCGTTATCATTTTTGTGGCTTACATTTTTTGCCGCGTATTATGGTCTTGGCTTGGTGTTTTTTCTTTCTTTGTTGGGGAATTTGATGGCAATTGGCGTTATTTCACTCGCTGCAGAGGAGAAACCTCAAAAGAAAAATCCGTTGGGGATGTTGGCGGGATTTTTGGTAGTTATTAGTACCTTGGGAGTTTCTTTTTGGAAGACGCCGATTGCGAGCAATAAGTATAACATTATTATTCAAATGCGTGATGGCAGGGTTGTGCAATTAATCGACAACGCAATCGCTAATTTTTGCGATGCCCCTAGTATTTTTCGTGGTGATAATTTTATTTATCATACCCCATTCTCTGCGAGTATATGGAATCAAAATATTCCTTTTAAGCATGGAAGGGCTAAATTCAACATAGTGTGCGATACTGAGTTGAATTTTGAAGCGCTACAACGGCAACCTCTTGCAGTGCGATGTTTAGAAGATTACGAAAAAGATTTAGAAAGGCGAGTTTTAGAAACGACTTATGCGATTCTCGATGCTGCGGCGAAAAAGATCCCGAATAATCGAACGAATGGTTTTACTGATCAAGAAGAACGACGTTTGTCGTTGCAAATTCAGGACGAGGTAAAGAAAATTTCTAATCCATTGCTTGTTGTGACGACTGTGAATGTCCAACGTTTGTTGATTGGCTGGTTTGATAAGACCGGAGATGACGAATAAATTATTTTCCCGACAATATTTGTCGGGATTTTTTGGTTTTTGTTTTTACTCCCAATATTTGGAAGTCCGACTTCCAAATATTGGGCTAGTGGCTAGTGGCTAGTGGCTAGTGGCTAGTGGTATCATTTTACTAATGACGCAATCTACTATCGGCAAAAAGTTATTATTACTTATCGACGCGAACTCCCTGATCCACCGCTTTTTTCATGCACTCCCGCCCTTAACTACTCCTAAGGGCGAGCCGATTGGTGCGATGTATGGACTTTCGCAAGTACTGCTTAAAATTTTTCGTGAGATTCAACCCACGCATATTGCCGCAGCGTTTGATCGGCCCGAGCCAACGTTTCGCGATGAGCTGTTTAAAGATTATAAGGCGCATCGCCCCACAACTGCCGATGCGTTGATTGCTCAACTCCAATACGCCCCGCATCTGTTCGAGCAATTTAAAGTAAAAACTTTTTCGATCCCCGGGTTTGAGGCCGATGATCTTATCGGTACCTTAGTCGAGCGGTTTCGCGATGAGCCGGATACGCGCATTATGATTTTTTCTGGTGATCACGATACGTTGCAGCTTGTTTCGGGTGATACGGTTGTGGTAAATTTTTTGATCCGCGGGATCGCTGAAACAATTTTGTATAACGAGGCCTCCGTTGCTGCAAAATACGGCTTGAAACCCAGGGAGCTCCCCGAGCTTAAGGGTTTTACTGGCGACCCATCAGATAATATCCCGGGTGTTGCGGGGATTGGCCCAAAGACTGCCCAGCCGTTGATTGCAGAATTTAAAACTGTTGAAGAGGTCTTTGATTCGCTTGGTATTATTCCTGATAAGGTGCGGAAAAAATTAGAGGGCAATCGCGACATTGCTATACTTTCGCGTGACCTTGCTATTATTAATCGGCATGCGCCGCTGTATCTCGATTCGATTGATGAGTTGCATGCGATTGCACCCGACGCTTCACAAATGGCTAAGTATTTTGAGGGGTTGGGGTTCATGAGTCTAGTGAGGAGACTGCGGGAGATTTGAGGCAATGCGCGGTAAGGAAATATTGTTTTTCGAAAACAGAATAATTTTGTTTCGACAAAATTTTCTTCTACCTCGGCCCCGCCTTATTAAAAATATAGTAATGACGGGCGGGTCCAAAGGGCATGTTTCTCTAAACAAATTTCCTTACCGCGCATTGCTTTAATTCTTTTTTGGTTGATGTGGCGTAATAAAAAAACAGGCGTGATGCCTATTTACCAGCTGATTTGGACTTCTAGGTTAATATTGTCCTTCTTATTTTGATAGTCAATTTCTCTAAGTCTGTAGCCGTCTGATGCTGCAATAAGTAGGGCGAGATTTAATATTTATTTCTTTTCTATGGGGAACTACCGTCCCGGATCTTCGTTCAATGGCACTGTGCTTTCGGGGTTCTTGTTCCCGTCTGCCCAGCAGACTGAGAGCTGTATATGATCATCTTTTTTTGATGGCACTATTCGAGTAACAACAAATCCATCGCGACGTAACAGCGTCTCTACTGTTTCAAGTTTGATTCGCGCGAGTTCACTGGCCGTGACATCTGATGCGATAATCGTTGTTGACAATACTGTTTTGAGTTTTTCGCACGCCGCTTCTGCCATGATTTCTTTCAGTAAGTTTTTATATATCTCTTCCCCGATTTGTCTAGCGTTTGCTAATAAATTTTTACGATTTATTTTTTGCGCTTTCGTTGCAAGGATTCTCGCTTTTTCGGCAGGTGATGGCTCTGGGGTGTCGTTGCTCATTTTCCCTCTCACCTTATTGTTTACGTGCTACATTATATATATGTCAAAGGTTTCTGAAAGTCAAAAGGTTCTCTTGGCGCAATGGTTGCTTGATTCTGATAGTACGCGTTTATTGTCGAGCGATCTTTCGGTGCTTGAGGGCCAACTTGAACAGCTTGGTCTCACAAAGATTTATCGTGATATCGAGCTCCCCCTTGTTGCGGTACTTTTGGCTATGCACGAACGGGGGATTTTGGTTGATGTTGAGATATTAAAGGGCCTAGAGCGCGACAATGACGTCGAGCTTCGTTTGTTGCTTCGACGTATTTATGAATTTGCTGGACGTGAATTTAACTTGAACTCACCAAAGCAGCTTGGCGAAGTGTTGTTTGGGGAGCTCGGCATTGGTGGCAAAAAGAAAACAAAAACAGGACAACGCTCAACTTCTGCCGTCGAGCTTCTTGCTCTTAAGGCGGCGCATCCCGTGGTACCGCTTGTTTTGCAGTATCGAGAGTTATTTAAGTTGCAATCGACGTATGTTCTCCCACTCAGCGAAATCGCAGTGAATTCTTTAGATGGCCGCATTCATACCACTTTCGTGCAAATTCATACGGCGACTGGCCGCTTGAGTTCTGAAAGTCCTAATTTGCAAAATATTCCGACTGGTACCCCGCTTGCAGCACGATTGCGCAGTGCGTTTATTGCCGCGCCTAAGCACTCACTTCTTTCACTCGATTATTCACAGATTGAATTGCGTGTGCTTGCATCGGTTTCGGGTGATCCTGCAATGATCGCGGCGTTTAAGAACGACCAAGACATCCATCGGTTAACTGCGAGCCAGGTATACCATGTTCCACTCGATGCGGTAACCGTCGAACAGCGCAAACTTGCAAAGACATTAAATTTTGGAGTTATTTATGGTATGGGAGCGCAGGCATTTGCGCGTTCGAGTGGCTTAAATTATATCGAGTCAGAAGAATTTATCGCCGAATATTTTCGTCATTTTGCTGAAGTAAAGCGGTGGCATGAACGGGTTATCGGCCAGGCTAAACAACTGGGTTATGTCGAGAATATGCTAGGGCGTAAACGGTGGTTGCCCAATATTACTTCTCCGAATGAACGATCTGCCGCTGAAGCGCGACGAGCCGCAATAAATATGCCCATTCAAAGCTTAGCTGCGGATATTTTAAAGATTGCAATGATTCGGGTTAGCCGTGAATTGCCCGACGTACCATTGTTACTCTCTATACATGACGAATTGGTCTTCGAAGTGCCGGATGCTATGCTAAAAGTAGTAGCTCCGAAGATCAGTGCGATTATGGAGTCGGCGTATGGGCTTAAGGTTCCGCTAAAGGTGGATGTGGCGATGGGGAAGAATTGGGCAGAAATTACTTAGCTGCTAGCGCGGAAATCCCAAATCTCAAGTATCAAATAATAAATAAATCCCAGTAATCAAAAGCGGTTGAAATTTGGTGCTCATGTTTAATTTTTTTAATAAAAAATCTACTCCTGCTTCCGATACCACCGCCGATGTGGCTATTTCGAACGCATTGCTCCAGAACATTATTACGAACTTGACTGATGCAGTGGTGGTGTATGACGAACATTTTGTCGTTACGGTGTTTAACAACGCTGCTGCCCAATTATTTACTCTGCGTGCTGCTGATGTAATTGGGAAAACTATTTCTATCGCACAAGCCCAAGACGCTCGGTTGCAGCGATTGGTACAGGTTGTTTTCCCTTCGCTTGCTCCGAGCGTTGTTTCGCGTTCAGAGTCTGGTGCCCCTGCGCAGATTATCGACTTGAATTTAGAGGGGCTCAACTTACGAGTTGTCACGAGTAAAGTCGTCGATGCCAATGGCGCGTTACAGGGGTTTGTCAAGGTGATTCGCGATCGTACGCGTGAAGTGTCACTCCTGAAATCTAAAAGCGATTTTCTGATCATTGCCGCACATCAACTTCGTACCCCCTTAACTGCGGTCGGGTGGGCGTTTGAGGGTCTAGAGAAAGAAGGTGGGCTTCCCGTATCTGCGGGTGAACTTGTATCTACTGGTGCATTAGCAGCCAAACAACTCACCAAGATCGTCGACGACTTACTTACTGCCGCAAAGTTCGAAGAAGGCAAATTTGGTTATACGTTCCAAGAAAACGATCTTGCTGTTTTTTTGGATGAGGTGTGTGTTGCCGCCCAACCTATTGGCGCTGCATATAACGTTTCGGTGTTTCTTGAATCTCCAAAGACGCCGTTACCACGCATTACTTTTGATTCCGAAAAACTTTCCATTGTGCTTTCTAACCTCATTGATAACGCCATTAAATACAATGTGCAGAATGGTAGTGTGACTGTTGGAGCGCAGCTTTTGCTCAACAAGCCATATGTTTTGGTGAGCGTCAAAGATACCGGAGTCGGCATCCCCCCCGAAGCTATGAAAAAATTATTTACTAAATTTTTTCGTGCAGAAAATGTTGTGAAATTTTCAACCGATGGGTCGGGGTTGGGTTTATATATGACGAAAAATATCGTGGAACGTCACGGCGGGCGTATTTGGGTAGAGTCGGAATTGAATAGGGGGACGACGTTTTATTTTACACTACCTATAGACCCGGCGCTGATACCGCAGAAGGAACTTATAACGGAAGAAGATTGATTGCTTTATTTAGATTTGTTCAGTTCGGCGCTCAATGTGCGCGCTCGCTTCGTCATTCCTCCTCGGAGTACCGCAGTGGGTATATTAGACTTGGCTCCACGAATAACATTTCGCCTCTTTTTCTTGAATTTTGGCTACGACATTGTTAAAAATTTTCAACAGATACGCTTGTATATGTCTCAAATTTTTAACTTCGTCTCGCCTAAAATTCAAGAAAAATTGATCAAAAGCTTATCCGTGGAGCCAAGTCTACCGTCGTCATTTCTCGCGATCGCGCACATTGAGTTCGTGTTCTGTATTTTAATTATGATGATAATGGAGAGATAATGATTATAGTATTCTTATATACAAAGAGCATGGTGGAGCTGTGAGGCTAGAGGAGGTAATCGGTAAGCGCTGTTTCGTAGTCGAGTTTTCCGGATTTTACTGCGATGTCATAATCAGCTAGCTGTGTTTTGTAGCGCGCATCAGCTTGATGTGCGATGAGATTAAAAATATAGGCTGGGTCTTCTTGCGAAAGTAGTTGTTCTAATATTGGGAGTGTTTGTGATGGGCGTCCAGGGCGAATTGTTGTAACTGCACGAAATGCTACAAGGTCTGGTGGTGGAGCGTTTGTTTTTTTTATGTTGTCGTTTGGTAGTAGCGCCAGCACTTCGAGTTCGGTTACTAGCGCGACGCTGTTCCCGGCAAAACGTAGCGCAAGGTCGCGGAGCAGTTGTGGAGTAAGGCGACATTCTAGTCGGCTGCTTTCGCGTTTAATAAATTCTTCGAACTGCATTCCTTGGAGCGGGGCAAATTCTTGGGCTGTTGCCGGCGGTTGCATTAAACATGCGAATGCTTTTGGCGGCGCAGCATCGGCGAGAATGATGAACACCGTTTGCGTGTCAGTAAGCCCTGCGCGTAATACTTCGGCCCATGCTGGAATTAAATTTTTTGGTGCATCAAAAAGATCTCGTACTATAACGAGCTTAAAATTGTCGAACAATGTTCGTGCGCGACACAACCCAACAAACTGTTCGAGTTCGGCAACTGCAGCGTCGCATGTTTCTACCGAAATACTTGAATGTTTTTTGCGATATTCAAGAAGTATTTCGTGGTATTTGCGTTGCCTGCGGTAGGTGTCTTTGCCGTAGAGGAAAATAAGCATAATTGCGCTACGAAATACGAAAATGATACGAATATACGAAAGTTATAGTTGTGCTACGAAATACGAAATCGTTACGAAGCTACGAAATACGAAATTGTTACGAAACTACGAAAACGATATTTGTATTTTATTAATTTTCGTATATTCGTAACAATTTCGTATTTCGTAGCTTCGTATAGACAAAGCATATAATTTTTGTTACGCTCTGGGAAGCAGATTGATAGTGGGGGCGCAATGGATTTGCTCGTTTTCTGTTTGGTTATTTTCGGTACTGCGTTGGCTCTACTGTCTCTGACCGCTTTGTCGTTCGCGTTTACGGCTCCTCAAGGGAATATGTTCATAAGGCCTGAAGTGCTAAACAATGATTTACTTCTCACCCCCGAAGCTGCGCGTGAAATAGAGCGACGTCAATCGAGCCTTAGTTTTTGGATTGAACGATGTATCCAAAAGATTTTACTCCCCCCTTATCTTTGGCCGCCCGGTTTAATGACTTTTTCTTTTTTCGATCGTCGATCGCATTACGATGCGTGTGTCTTGGACTAGGAGTTATGTTGTTCTTTTTCGCGGGTTATCTTTCTCATAGATTGCTTGGTTCACAATAAATTAAATTAACCATTGCCTGTGAGCAACGGTTTTTTTCTTAAGGGGAACTATTTACTTGATATCTGCGCTAGCTTCTTAGATAGTCGTGACTTTAAGCGCGATGCTTTATTTTTTGTGATGACGTTTGTTTTTGCTGCTTTGTCGAGCGATTGATACACGTTTTGGAGCGCCGTTTGTACCTCGGTAGTGTTTTTTGCGGCGATAAGTTTTTTGTATTTTTTTACCGCGTCTTTAAACGCCTCTTTTCTTAAAAGGTTTTCAGCGGCTCGTTTTTTGCTCTGACGTAATGCTTTTTTTGCGGAAGACGTGATTGGCATAATTTATTAGCATATGGCGCTTATCGCACATCGCTAGTTGCTTAGTAGACTTGGCTCCACGAATAACATTTCGCCTCTTTTTCTTGAATTTTGGCTACGACATTGTTAAAAATTTTCAACAGATACGCTTGTATATGTCTCAAATTTTTAACTTCGTCTCGCCTAAAATTCAAGAAAAATTGATCAAAAGCTTATTCGTGGAGCCAAGTCTAATGTATAGGTACTACTATAGTCGAATATGGTTTTTAGTCAACAGGACGTCTTTTGGGCAAGAAAAAACCCGACAAGAGTCGGGCGTTGAATTAGTTCCCTTGGATCTTCGGGATGGCGAGCACTTCGTCGCCAGGCTCTGCAACATCTTCCATTGTCGCATTATTCCCGTTCACCTGTAGCACGCAGCCGCGGAGGTCGCTAATTGCTCTATTCGCCTTTTTCGCCTTTCCGAACAATGTTCGCAAGCTCGTCGCTCTACTCGCCTTAACATCTACCGTCTGCCCCGGGGCCTTTCCAACTCGGATGGTACCACATTGCTTCTCGGGACTTTCCAATACCGCCGCATTGCTGCATAACCTCAGATACATCCTGGACTCCATGAAGCCTTAAGCTTATGGAGTT